>NZ_JBFANN010000004.1:0-5113 GCF_040674855.1 Nocardia sp. NPDC049707
GGTCGTCGGGTACGGGACGAAGGGCCGCACCGCGATCGATGCGATGCTCGGCGACCGGGTGTGCGGCCACCGCACACCCGGTAAGGGTGTGCGGCCACCACAGGGGGGCAAGTCCCGCAGCAATGTCTGTTCATCGGCAAATGCGCTGAGGCCAGGGCGATATGCCCCGGAGCGGTGCTGGCGCTGGCCCCCATGTAGTCGAAGTAGTGCACATCATCGGCGGAGCTGGCCACGTCCACGCGGATGCCCGTGAGGTCCACACCGGCTCGGCGGGTGTATTTCTTGATGGTCTCTTGGGTAGTCGGCAGATGGTTTCCGCTTTCCAGAACCTCCCGGTTCGTGCGGGGTCCCATCCGACAGAACAGCTGGTCATCGGAATACGGCGTCGCGTTGACTTCGCCGCACGCCACAGGATCGGTGCAGGAATGGGCGCTCCGGCCGAGCCTACGGTGTCGCCGACGAGCCCGAACCGAAGCTCGCGGTAGACAGGCACACTGGCTATCGGGTATCGAGGTACTCGGATTGCGCAATCGTCAGTGTGGTCCCTGGCATGGCGATTGTGACCGCGCCAGTACTCGTATCCCATGTCGCGATGATCTGTTCGGCCGCGTAGGGGATCCCGTAAACCAGTCCGCGCCCCGGAGAATGACCTACGATCACCTCGTATCTTGTCCCCGCAAAACCGGGTGTCGTCCGGTGATAAACGCAGTACAGCGCCGCCGCCGTCCGTGGCCCGCAACTGATCTCCACCTGCTCGGACGACGCGGACACCCAGATCCGATATCCGACGAAAATCACCGCGACCGCGCTCACGCACGCCATGAGCACTGTTCCCACCCGACGAACCATTGCGCGACCGTACTACGACTAGCCGGGATGAGGAGGCTTCCGGCAGCGACCAGCCACTGCGGCACTACTGTGGGCCTCGAGCGCAGTCAGCTCGCTTCCCTGGTGCGCGGTCGGTTTTGAAATGCTAAGCGGGACGGTTGAACTCGTCATCGTGCACGCCAGCGGTGAAGGTGCTCCATCCGTTGGGGGTGAAGATCAGTACGGGGCCGGTGGGGTTCTTCGAGTCGCGGACCCCGATATGACCATTGTCGAGCCAGGCGACCTCGACGCACTCAGCGCCCCCGGGTACTGCGCGACGACTAGAACCACTGCGCGTCGATCACATCGATGGTCACCCGGTGTTCCAGATCTAGGCAATCAAGATCAGGTGGAACTGGTGGCGGGGCTTCTCGCTTGGGCGATGCCGCCGCAGCTTCCTCGTGATCACATGTCCAGCTTGATGGGGGGTGATTCCCTTGTGGTGGTGCGGTTTCGGGGGCGGGTGAGTGCTGCCCGCACGGATACGCGCGCCAGTTGAGGTTGCCGTCTCGGACGTCAGGGGTGGAGGTGGCACGCACTCGATGGGGCGCGGGGGTGTGGCCGGGACAAGGGGTGCGTTCGGGTTGGGGCTGCGGTGGGTCCTGTTGTTCTGCACCGACTTTCCGGGGTTGCTGGACATGGATGGTTTGGCGTCCCGTGGTTTTACCGGTGCAGTGCTGGGTGCGTTGGGTGCCGTACCCGGCTTACCTTCCGCGGTCAGGTGGGCAGGCATTCGGCTTCCGGCTCGGTCGACTGGCTGTGGTTGCGTTCGCTAGGGAACGCGGATCGCCGATGCCCTTCGACTGGATGCTGCTCGATGCCGAAGATGACACCACTATCTACTCGGCCACAGACCTCGATCAGATCGAGTGGTGGCTCGACGACTGAGGTGAGGTGCGGTTTTTCAATAGGGAATCTCATCGGAGACGTGTACCAGCTACGTGACGTAGTTCACTGAGTCGGGCCGCGACGCAACGTCAACCGTCTGAGACCGATACACAGTTGTCACGCCTGCGCCCTCTTGGGCGGAGGCGTAACTATGTATGCAACAGGCTTATATGATGGGTTCGGCCCCGGTGCTGAATGCCCTCGAAGGAGGGTAGGGGGCAGGTCCAAGCTCGACTCGAGAGGTGAACACACTCGAATGGATACTGCCCGTCGTACTGTCCGTGGGAGTCGTCGCCGCAGATCGGGGAGCCCGCTGTTCGCCCAGCTGCTCACGGCCGCAGTGGAGTCCGCGGACGATTCGGTCGCCCTCCGATTCAACCCGACCGGTGATCCGGCGGATCAACGTGAACTCACCTATCGCGAACTCGATGCCGCCTCGTCACAGATCGCGCGCGAGCTGATCGATCGCGGGGTCGGCGCAGGCGACTGCGTTGCAATGAGTATCACCCGCTCGGTCGAATCGATCGTCGCGCTGTGGGCGATCGTGAAGACGGGGGCGGCCTATGTTCCGGTCGACCCGAACTATCCGGCGGACCGGATCGAGCACATCGTCACTGATTCGGGTGCGGCACACGGCCTGACCACCTCGGCGCATCGCGCCAAACTCGGCACCTCGGCCTATTGGATCGAAATAGACGATCCGGTGGTTTCCGAGCGCATCGCCGCCCGGCCTGATCATCCGGTCTCCTATGCCGATCGCGTGCGCGTGGTCAATGAAAACCATCCGGCCTACGTCATCTACACCTCGGGTTCCACCGGTAAGCCGAAGGGCGTCGCGGTCACCCACACCGGGCTGGCCGGGCTCGCGGCGATCGGCGAGCATTATCTGTTCGACGCGGATTCCTGTGTCTCACATCTGAGTTCGCCCAGTTTCGACTTCTCGATAATGGAGACGCTGTTCACCTTCTCGGTGGGCGCGACGCTGATCATCGCGCCGCCAACAGTATTCGGCGGCGGTGAGCTCGCGGATCTACTACGACGGGAGCAGGTCACCCATCTGCTGATCACCCCGGGTGCGCTGGAGTCGCTCGATACCGCCGATCTCGATGACCTGCAGGTCGTGGTGGCGGGCGGAGACCGGCTCCCGGCGGAATTGGTGGCGCGCTGGGCCGATAGCGGCCGGTCGGTATTCAATGCGTACGGGCCGAGTGAGGCGACCGTCATGGTCACCAGCACCGACGCGCTGCCGTCCGGTGAGCCTGTCACCATAGGTTCCGCCATCGCGGGCGTCGGCGCCTTCGTGCTCGACGCGCGGTTGCGTCCGGTCCCCGCGGGTGTTGTCGGTGAGCTCTATGTCTCGGGTGCGGTGCTCGCGCAGGGCTATCTCAATCGGCCGGAGCTGACCGCGGAACGCTTTGTAGCCAGCCCGTTCGGCGCGGATGCCGACAGCGCGGGTGCGCGCCTGTATCGCACCGGAGATCTGGTGCGGCGCAACGAAACCGGTGAGCTGGAGTATCTGGGCCGGTCCGATTTCCAGGTCAAGATCCGCGGGCTGCGCATCGAACTCGGCGAGATCGATAGCGCGCTCACCACCCACCCTGATGTCGGCTTCGCGGCCACGCTGAGCAGGACTCTGCCCTCCGGAACAACCGTCCTGGTCGCGTATGTCCTGCCACGTGACGGCGCCACTCTCGATACCGGTCAGCTCGCGGCACATGTCGCAGAATCGTTGCCGGACTACATGATTCCGGCCGCCATCACAGTGTTGGACGAGATTCCGCTGACCCCGGTCGGCAAGCTGGACCGGGCGGCACTGCCCGAACCGGTCTTCGCCGCACGTCGGTTCCGTGCCCCGGTGACACCGGTCGAGCAGATCGTTGCCGAGGTATTCGGGGCGCTGCTGTTCGGTGGTGAGACGGACGCGCGCGTCGGCGTCGAAGACGACTTCTTCGAACTCGGCGGCAACTCGCTGCTGGCCACCCAGGCTGCCGCGCGCATCGGTTTCGCACTCGAAATCCGGGTGCCGGTCGAGCTGATCTTCGAGGCTTCGACGGTTTCGGCACTGGCCGAACGCGTTGAGCAGCACGCGGGTTCGGCCGTCGGCCAGGCGCTCACCGCCCAGATTCGTCCCGACCGGATTCCGCTGTCCTACGCACAGCAGCGGATGTGGTTCCTGAACCGTTTCGATACGGCCAGTGCGGTCAACAATATTCCGCTCGCGGTGCGGCTGTCCGGGCGAATGGATGTCGACGCGCTGCGCGCGGCGGCGCATGATCTGATCGACCGGCACGAGGTGCTGCGCACCATCTATCCAGATATCGATGGCGAGGGCTTCCAGGTCGTGCTGGCGGTGACCGATGCGCGCGCGGTGCCGGAACTTCCGGTGACCACCGCGACGATGCCGGAACTTTCGGATCTGATCAGTGCCGAGGTGCTGGCCGGATTCGATGTGACGGCCGCGCCGCCGGTGCGCCTGCGACTGTTCCAGCTCGGCGAATCCGAATACGTGCTGGTGTGCGTGGTGCACCACATCGCGGCGGACGGTTTCTCGCTCGGACCGCTGGCCCGCGATCTGATGACCGCGTACTCCGATCGCGTGCGCGGCGGACGGCCCGAATGGCCGCCGCTTGCGGTGCAATACGTCGACTACACCATCTGGCAGCGTGAAACCCTCGGCAGCGAGGTCGACCCGGAATCGGTCTTCGCGCAACAGATCGAATTCTGGCGCGGTGAATTGGGTACGCTGCCGGAACAATTGGATCTGCCCGCCGATCGGCCGCGGCCGGCCGCGGCATCCAACAACGGTGCCGTCGTCGCCTTCGATATCGATGCCGAGATCCATGCGCGACTCGAACAGATTGCGCACCAACACAATTCGACGCTGTTCATGGTCGTGCACGCGGCGCTCGCGGTACTGCTCGCCCGGCTTTCGGGCACCCGCGATATCGCGATCGGCACCCCGGTGGCCGGTCGCGGTGAGGCGGCGCTGGACGATCTGATCGGCATGTTCGTCAACACCCTCGTGCTGCGGACCGAGATCGATCCCGCCATGACCTTCGGCGAGCTGCTGCATGCGGTGCGCAAGGTCGATATCGCGGCCTTCGGACACGCCGACGTGCCGTTCGAGCGGCTGGTCGAACTGCTCGATCCGGTGCGCTCGCCCGCGCGGCACCCGCTGTTCCAGGTGATGCTGGTCTTCCAGAACCTGGCGCGCACCGGTCTGGAACTGCCGGGACTGACGGTCTCGTCCGTGGATCACCCGGTATCGCTGGCCAAGTTCGATTTGCAGCTCGAGATCGCGGAAAACACCGCGGCGCGAGCGACGGGCCCGGAGGCGGTAGCGGAGCGTGGCCACGGA
>NZ_JBFANN010000004.1:5210-35758 GCF_040674855.1 Nocardia sp. NPDC049707
GGAGGGCACCGGGAGCGTCGCGAATCAGACACCGCGGCGCGAGCGACGGGCCCGGAGGCGGTAGCGGAGCGTGGCCACGGAGGGCACCGGGAGCGTCGCGAATCAGACACCGCGGCGCGAGCGACGGGCCCGGAGGCGGTAGCGGAGCGTGGCCACGGAGGGCACCGGGAGCGTCACCAGTCGAACACCGCGGCCCAGGGCATGTCGGCGACGTTCACCTACGCCACAGACTTGTTCGACGCCGCCACCGTGCGCGACTTCGCCGATCGTTTCCTGCGGGTGCTGTCCGCGGTAGCGGCCGATTCCGATGCGGTGCTGGGCGATATCGATCTCCTCGCCCCCGGCGAGCGCGATCTGGTACTGCACGAATGGAATTCGGTCGGGGCGACGGTGCCCGAGGTGACGCTGGTCGATCTCATCCAGGCGCAGGCGCGCCGTCGTCCGAATGCGATCGCGATCCGATTCGGCGATATCGCACTGAGTTTCGGTGAACTGCAGCGGCGCGCGAACCAGGTGGCACGGGCATTGATGGCGCGCGGCGCGGGACCGGAAGCGCTGGTCGCCGTCGCCGTCGGACGATCCGAGCAGCTGCCCATCGCACTGCTCGGTGTGCTCACCGCGGGTGCCGGATATCTGCCGATCGACACCACCTACCCGGCGCAGCGCCTCGAGTTCGTGCTGACCGACGCGCAGCCGACCTGTGTGCTGACCACATTCGATCTGCTCGGCGATATTCCGGCGACGAACGTTCCGATGGTGCTGCTGGACGAGACCGCGGGCTTCGGGGAATCGCCGATCACCGATATCGAGCGCACATCCCGGCTGCGTCCGGACAACCTGGCCTACGTCATCTACACCTCGGGCTCCACCGGTGTCCCGAAGGGCGTCGCCGTCGCGCACCGCAATGTGGTGGAGCTGTTCGCCAACACCCAGTTGATGTTCGAATTCGACGACACCGATGTGTGGACCCTGTTCCACTCCTTCGCCTTCGACTTCTCGGTGTGGGAACTGTGGTGTGCGCTCGCCAATGGCGGCACTGTGGTCGTCGTCGACTACCCGACCTCCCGCTCCCCGGAACAATTCCGCGACTTGCTGATTCGCGAACAGGTCACGGTGCTGAACCAGACACCGTCGGCGTTCTATCAGCTCGCCGAGGCCGATCGCGCCTCCCATCCGGGCGATCAGGGCAAATTCGCGCTGCGCTATGTGGTATTCGGTGGTGAGGCACTGGATCTGCGCCAATTGCGGCACTGGTACGAGCGACACACCTTCGATGCGCCGTGGCTGGTCAATATGTACGGCATCACCGAAACCACGGTGCACGTGTCGTTCCTGGCCCTGGATGCGCAGCTGGCCGAGAATCCGGCCAGCGCCATCGGCCGGGCCTTGCCCGGTCTGGAGACCTACGTGCTCGACGACCGGCTGCATCCGGCTCCGGTCGGGGTGGCGGGTGAGATCTATGTCAGCGGTGCGCAGCTGTCCCGCGGCTACCTGGGGCGGGCCGGACTGGCCGCGACCCGTTTCGTGGCGAATCCGTTCGGAGCGCCGGGATCTCGCATGTATCGCAGCGGCGACCTGGGCCGCTGGGCTGGTTTCGCGGGCCATGCGAATCTCGAATACGCCGGGCGCACAGATCAGCAGGTGCAGTTGCGCGGCTTCCGCATCGAACTCGGCGAGATCGAATCGGCGTTACTCGCACAGCCTTCCGTCAGCCAGTCCGCCGTGCTGGTGCGCTCCGACGAACACGCGGGTGACCGGCTGGTCGGATACGTGGTGGCCGAAGCCGATGCGCAGGTGCACGGCCCACAGCTGCGCGCCGCGGTCGCCGAATTCCTGACCAGTTATATGGTTCCGGACGCGATCGTCATACTGGACGCGCTGCCGCTGACCCCGAACGGCAAACTGGACCGAAAGGCGCTGCCCGCACCGGAATTCGTGGGCAGTGCCACCCACCGCGCCCCGCAGACGCCCATCGAGCAGTCGGTTGCCGGGGTATTCGCCGGACTGCTCGGCGTCCGCGATGTCGGCCTGGACGACGATTTCTTCGGCCTCGGCGGTAACTCGCTGCTGGCCACCAGGGCGGTCAGCCGGATCAATGAGGCGTTGGACGCCAATGTCTCGGTGCGCGAACTGTTCGAGGCATCGACCGTTTCGACGCTGGCCGCGCGGGTCGTCCCCGGCTCCTCGACCGGAACCCGCGCCCCGCTGGTGGTGGTGGCGCGCCCGGATCGGGTGCCGCTGTCGCTGGCACAGCAGCGCATGTGGGTGCTCAACCAGTTCGATACCCGCTCGGCGGCCTACAACATCCCGCTCGGCATCGGCCTGACCGGCGCGCTCGATGTGCAGGCGCTACGCGATGCGGTCGCCGATGTGCTCGAGCGGCACGAGGCGCTGCGCACCCGCTACCCGTCGACGGGTCCGGGTGGACTGCCGTACCAGGAGATCCTGCCGGTCACCGAGGCCTGGCCGGGCGGGCTCGCGGTCGAGTCGAGCGCCGATCCCATCGTCCGCATCACCGAACTGATGGCGACCGGATTCGATGTGACCCAGGAGGTTCCGGTGCGCGGCGTACTGCTGCGCGGCGCCGGTGCCGATCAAGTGGGCCAGGACCGACATCTGCTCGCCATGGTGGTGCACCACATTTCCGCCGACGGCGCCTCGATGGCCCCGCTGGCTCGTGACCTGATGCTCGCCTACGCCGCGCGCTGTGCCGGTGATGTCCCGACCTGGACGCCGCTAGAGGTGCAGTACGCCGACTTCGCTATCTGGCAGCGCGCGGTCATCGGCACCGACGACGACGAGAACTCCGTCGCCGCAGCGCAATTGGCCTATTGGTGCGACAAGCTGGCCGGACACTCCGGCGCGCTGGAGCTGCCGCTGGACCGGCCGCGCCGCGCGGTGCCTTCCATGCGTGGCGCATCGACGGATTTCACGCTAACGCCCGAGGTGCATGCCGGACTGATTCGCATTGCCAGGGAACACAATTCGTCACTGTTCATGGTTGTGCACGCGGTGCTCGCGGTGCTGTTGGCGCGACTGTCCGGCAGTTCCGATATCACGATCGGCACCCCCATCGCGGGCCGTGGTGAGCGCGCGCTCGACGATCTGGTCGGCATGTTCGTCAATACCTTGGCGCTGCGCACCACGATCGAATCGGGGACCACCTTCGACGCTCTCGTCGAACATGTTCGCGAGACCGACCTTTCGGCCTTCGGCAATGCCGATATCCCGTTCGAGCGGGTGGTCGAAGTGGTGCTGCCGAACCGCGAGGCCGCACACACCCCGCTGTTCCAAGTGGTGCTGTCCTTCGACAATCTCGAGCAACCGAAGCTGGAGCTGCCCGGTCTGACGGTCACGGCACTGGATACCGGCGCGGTCGCGGCGAAGTTCGATCTGCAGCTGACCGTCGAGCCGCGGCCCGGCGCGGACGGCGCACCCGGCGAGTTGGTCGCGGTATTCAATTACGCCACAGACCTTTTCGACCAATCGACGGTGCAGGCATTCGGCCGCAGGTTCAGTCGGATCTGTGCCGCCGTCGTGGCGGACCCGCAGGTCAGCGTGGGCGATATCGATATCCTCGATGCCGCCGAACGCGATCGCGCACGGACTGCGCCGGAGTCGGCCGCCGACGGCGTGCCGGTCACCACCGGTGCGGCGCTGACCCAGGTACTGGCCGCCGCGGTGGAGGACGATCCGGACGGACCCGCGGTGGTCTTCGGCGAGGACGCGGTGTCGTTCCAGGATCTCGACGCCCGGTCCTCGCGACTGGCCCGGGTGCTGATCGCGCGCGGCTGTGGTCCGCGCACCGGTGTCGCCATCCGACTGGATCGTGGTGTGGACGCGGTGGTCGCCACTTGGGCGGTCCTCAAGGCCGGTGCTGCAGTGACCCCGGTGACCACCATCGACGGACCGCTGCCGGATGGTCTGGAGGTCAAGGTCGGACTGACCACCGGCACACGGCCTCATCGTGGGTGGGGGACGGCGGCCGGCGGGGCGGGCGGGGCGGGTCAACACAGTCTCGACTGGCTGGGTCTCGACGATCCGCATGTACTCGCCGAGATCGCCGCCGAATCGCCGCGCCCGGTGACCTACGCCAACCGGACGCACGCGCTGGGCGGTGAGGATCCGGCCTTCGTCGCCGCGGTGACGTTGTCCTACAACGATATTGCCATCGCGACCAGGCGGTTGCGGGCGCGCGCCGAACTCACCTTCGAGTCCCGGCTGTTCCGGCACGGCCGCGCGGATTCGGCGGCGGCGCTGCTGGAAGTGGTCGCGGCCGGGGAGAACGGTGCGTCGGTGGTGGTGACCGCCGGTGACCTGGACAACGTGACGCTTTCGGCATTGCTGGCCGACGAATGGGTGACACATCTGTTCATCGACCGGGCCGGACTCGGGCCGGTCGAGGTGACGGGGCTGGAGGACCTGCACGCCGTGGTGCTCGAAGATACCGGTAGCGATCGCTTGCGGGTCGCTCGAAGCAACACAGCGCCAGCGCCGGAATTCGGGTCCGTCCCGGTTGTCATCGACCTCGGCGCGCTACTGGGCGTCCAGGACGTGGGTTGATCCTCCGCCGGAAAGATCCGGCGGGTGCGCCATGGGCCGCAACCGGTGGCGACCGGTCCCGTAGTGACGACGAGCGAGGGGAGGACGTTCCTATGGTTGGGGTGTTGGGAAACCGATCGGTGGAACCGGATCGGGCACGACCGCGCGGTATCGGAGCGGGGGCGCATCCGTGACCCGACCATCGCGTACCCGTCCGGTTCGGACGTGGCAGTCGCGGGTCACCACCCAGCCGCAGCTGATGGGCACCGCGGTCGAGGCGAATCCGGACGGCTTCGCGGAGCGCTTCACGCGCCTGCTCGACCGGATTGTTGCCGCACCGGGCTGCCCGGTCGGCGAATTCGACCTGCTGGCCCCGGCCGAGCGGGAGTGAATCCTGCTCGACTGGAACCGGACTGCCCATCCGGTGGCCCCGGAACTGCTGATCGACGGCTATCGCCGAGCGGTCGCGCGGCACATCCCGAACCGATCGACGGCATCCAGACGCCCGCGCTCGCCGACGACGACTACTACCCGGACTCGGGAGGGCCCCTACCGGGTACTCGGCTGGTCGCTCGGCGGCAAGTTGGCGCACGCAGTGGCGACCGAATTGCAGGCCGACGGCGCACAGGTCGAGTTGCTCGCGATCCTGGACGCCTACCCGGGCGGCGACTTCACCGATTTCCGAACTCAGATCCGCGCGGCCTTCACCGAATTGGGGCTGGACGCCGCGGCACTGCCCGCGGCGGAAAACCTGCACGACATCGGGGACGAGGCCGTGGCAGCGCTGCACGCGATGGCCGTCGGCCAGGGCCTGGACGTGCTCACCCCCGAACGTCTGCGGCGTATCTACCGCAGGGCCATGCGCACGGTCGAGCTGGAGTCGCGGTACCGGCCGGCGGTATTCGAGGGGACACTCGAGTTCTTCAGCGCCATGGTCGATGCCGAGGCTCGAGCCGATCGCACTCCCGCCGATTGGCAGCCTTTCGTATCCGGTGAGATCATCGATCGCCCGATCGGGTCGACGCACGAGTTGATGACCTCTGCCGAAGCGTTGGCCGAGATCGGTCCCCGGCTCGCTGACCTGCTCGAAACCCCCGAGCGGTAGCGATCGGCCGGGGAATGCGGGTAGGTCGTCGTGGTGAAGAAGCGGTCGTTTGCGGTTACGATCGGCATCCGACCATGCGAAGCTCTGGGCAAGCGCTGGGAGGGGAGCACTTTTTTAGGGATTACAGGGTAGGTGAGCTCCTTCATGTTTCGGGTGGTTGCACAACGTCGGCATGAGGAAGCGGTGAGCAGGTGACGCGCCAGGCTAGGGTGCGGCCGGCTCGGACACGGTCGCAGCGGACGCGTGTCATCACCCTGCCGCAGTTGATGGCGGCGGCCGTCGAGGCGAATCCCGGCGGCAGCGCCGTCGTATTCGCCGATGCCGATGTCACTTCCGGCGAGCTGAGCTACGCCGAGTTGGATGAGCGTTCGACCCGGCTGGCCCGGCTGCTCATCGATCGTGGTGTCGGACCGGAGGATCTGGTCGCGGTGGCCGTGCCGCGGTCGGTGGATTCGGTGCTCGCGGTGTGGGCGGTGGCCAAGACCGGCGCCGGATTCGTGCCGGTGGACCCGCACTATCCGGCGGATCGGGTCGCACACGTGCTGACCGACTCCGGTGTGAGCTTCGGCCTGACCGTCGCCGCGGTCCACCGCGGCCTGCCCGATGACGCCGAATGGCTGCTGCTCGACGATCCGATCACCGCGCAACTGTTGCAACGGTATCCGGCGGACCGGGTGACCAATCAGGATCGGGTGCGACCGCTGCACGGCGCGCATCCGGCCTACGTCATCTACACCTCGGGCTCGACCGGCGTCCCCAACGGCGTGGTGGTCACCCACCAGGGATTATCCGGTTTCTGTGATGAGCAGCGGACCCGATTCCGGGTGACAAGTGCCGCCCGGACACTGCATTTCGCCTCGCCGTCGTTCGACGCGTCGGTGCTGGAACTGCTGTTGGCATTGAGCGGCGCGGCCACCATGGTGGTCGTCGCGCCGACCGTCTACGGCGGCGCGGAACTGGCCGCGGTGCTGCGGCGCGAGCGGGTGACCCACGCCTTCGTGACGCCCGCGGCCCTGGCCTCGGTGGAGCCCGCCGGACTCGACGAACTGCGGGTTGTGGTGACCGGTGGCGAGGTCTGTCCGCCGCAGTTGGTGCGGCGCTGGGTATTACCGATCGCCGGTGGACTGCTGCGCGAATTCTTCAATGCCTACGGTCCGACCGAGGCCACCATTGCCACCACTATCACCGCGCCGATGGTGCCGTGGGAGCCGGTTACCCTCGGTCCGCCGATCCACGGCATCGCCGCGTATGTGCTCAACGATCGGCTGATGCCGGTGCCGAACCGGGTGATCGGCGAACTGTATCTCGCCGGCGCGCAATTGGCCCGCGGATATCTGGGACAGCAGACGCTTACCGCGGCCCGATTCGTGGCCAATCCGTTCGAACCGGGTACCCGGCTCTACCGCACCGGCGATCTGGTGCGCTGGACCGCGACCGGTGAACTGGAGTACCTCGGCCGCAATGACTCCCAAGTGAAGATCCGCGGCTTCCGCATCGAACTCACCGAAATCGACGCGGTGCTCGGTGCGTACGATCGCGTGGATTTCGCGGTCACCGTCGGGCATGAACTCGACAGCGGTACTACCGTATTGGCCTCGTATGTGCACCCCGTCGACGGGCGGACCGTCGATGTGGCGGAGCTGAACGCCCTGGTAGAGCGAAAATTGCCAGCACATATGGTGCCCGCGTGCATCACGGTGCTCGACAAGGTGCCGCTGGCACCCACGGGCAAACTGGATCGGAAGGCGCTGCCCGCGCCGGTATTCGAGGCCGAGGGGCTCAGCGCACCCGCGACCCCGGTGGGGGAGATCGTCGCGGGTACCTTCGGCGATGTGCTCGGGGTCGCGCGCGTCGGCCTGGACGACGATTTCTTCGAACTCGGCGGCAACTCGCTGCTGGCCACCCAGGTGACCGCGCGGCTGGATGCCGCGCTGGATACCCAGCTGGCGGTTCGCGATCTGTTCCACGCCTCGACGGTCGCCGCCTTCACCGCTGTGGTCGAACGCACCGCCGGATCCGGCCGGAGCCGACCGCGGCTGGTCGCGGGGGAGCGGCCCGAGCTGATTCCGCTGTCGCTGGCTCAGCAGCGATATTGGTTTCTCAACCAGTTCGATACCGAGACCTCGGCGGTGGACAATATCCCACTCGCCGTGCGGCTCACGGGTGACCTGGATGCGACGGTGCTCGGACTGGCCATCGGCGATGTGCTGTCCCGGCACGAGGTACTGCGGACCACCTATCCGAGCAGCAATGGGCGCCCGCATCAGGTCATCCATCCGGTGCCGGAAGCGCGGTTCGCCATGGTGCCGGTCGATGTGACCGAGGGCGAACTGGTGCAGCGGATCACCGAATTCGCCATGCTGACCTTCGATGTCACGGTCGAGGTTCCGGTCGCGGTCGCGCTGTTCCGTCTGGCGCCGCACGAACATGTGATCGCCCTGACCGTGCATCATGTCGCGGCCGACGGTGCATCGATGAGCCCGCTCGCCCGCGATCTCATGGTCGCCTATGCCGCGCGGGTGCACGGGCAGGCGCCGCGGTGGCAGCCGCTGCCGGTGCAGTACGCCGACTACGCGCTGTGGGAGCGCGAGGTCCTCGGCGACGAGCACGATCCGGAATCGCCGGCCGCACAGCAGATCGCCTACTGGCGGCAGACCCTGGCCGGATTGCCGGACCAGTTGACGCTGCCGACCGACCGCCCGCGTCCACCGGCCCAGTCGTTCCACAGCAGGTCGGTGCGATTCGAGATCTCGGCGGATCGGCATACGCGACTGCATGCGCTGGCGCGGGCCAATCGCGCCTCGCTGTTCATGGTCGTGCACGCGGCGCTCGCGGTGCTGCTGGCACGACTGTCGGGCACCGACGACATCGCGGTCGGCACGCCCATCGCCGGGCGCGGTGCGCGCGAACTCGACGATCTGATCGGCGTGTTCGTCAATACGCTGGTGTTCCGGACGCGAGTGCGTCCGGGGGATACGTTCGCGGCCCTGCTCACCGATGTGCGCGAGCGCGATCTCGAGGCATTCGCCCATGCCGATGTGCCGTTCGAGCGAATCGTCGAGGCGCTGAATCCGGATCGCTCGATCGCCCGCAATCCGCTGTTCCAGGTGGGGCTTTCCTTCCAGAACATGGCCGAAACCACCGTGGAGTTGCCCGGACTCTCGGTAGCGACAGTCGATTTCGAGCTACAGCTGGCCAAGACGGATCTGCACATCTCGCTGGCCGACCGCTACACCGACGACGGTGCGCCGGCCGGGATGGTGGCCGACTTCGGCTATGCCACCGACCTGTTCGACGAGCCGACGGTGCGCGGCTTCGCCGACCGGTTCATCCGGGTGCTCGATGCCCTGCTCGCCGATCCGGCGGTGCGGGTCGGCGAGATCGAATTGCTCGACGACGCCGAGAGTGCGCGGATGTCGGCGGATCGGAACGACACCGCGCACCCGATCGATGCGACGACGACACCGGTCGAGGAGATCGTTGCCGGCGTCTTCGGCGATGTGCTCGGCGTGCAGCGCATCGGCCGCGAAGACGACTTCTTCGCCATGGGCGGCAATTCGCTGCTTGCCACGCAGGTGGCGGCCCGGGTCGGCGACGCGCTGGGCACCACGGTGCTGGTGCGCTCGATCTTCGAGATACCGACCGTGGCCGGACTCGCCGCCGCGGTCGAAACCCGTGCTGGTTCCGGTCGGCGCCAGCCACTGCTGGCCGGGCCGCGGCCAGAACAAGTCCCGCTGTCACCGGCGCAGTTGCGGATGTGGTTCATCAACCAGTTCGACACCGGCTCGGCGGCCTATCACCTACCGATGGCGATTCGGCTCTCCGGCGAACTCGATATCGCCGCACTGGGTTCGGCGGTCGAGGATGTGATGGCGCGGCACGAGGTGCTGCGCACCGTTTACCCGCAGACCTCCGACGGGCCGGTGCAGGAGGTGCTCGCACCCAACGAAGTGCCGATCGATCTGGCCCCGATTCCGATCGCGGAATCGGATGCGATGCAACAGGCGCGGGAGATCGCCGCGGCGGGCTTCGATGTCACCGTCGAGGTGCCCTTCCGCGCCACCCTGTTCCGGCTCGATACCGGTGATCACCTCCTGGTGTTCGTCACGCATCACATCGGCGCCGACGGCTGGTCGATGACGCCGCTGGTTCGCGACGTCATGCTGGCCTACTCGGCCCGCAGCGCGGGTGAGCTGCCCGCATGGGCGCCGCTGCCGGTGCAGTACGCGGATTTCAGTGTCTGGCAACGCACTGTGCTCGGCGCCGAGGACGATCCGGAGAGCCTCATCGCGGCCCAGGCCGAATACTGGCGGACCGCGCTGGCCGATCTGCCCGACGAACTCAATCTGCCCGCGGACCGGCCGCGCCCGGCGCTGCGGACCTCAACGGGCGGGCGCACCGAATTCGAGATCGACCCGCTGGTGCACACCGGTCTGGTTCGCCTGGCGCGCCGACACAACGTCACCATGTTCATGGTGGTGCACGCCGCGCTGTCGGTATTCCTGGCCCGCATGTCCGGCACCGACGATATCGCCATCGGCACCCCGGTGGCGGGGCGCGACGCGGCCGAACTCGACGACATGATCGGCATGTTCGTCAATACGCTGGTGCTGCGGCTGCGGGTACCCGACGACCGCAGCTTCGGTGATCTGCTCGCCGATGCCAAAGACACCGACCTACAGGCATTTTCGCATGCCGACCTGCCGTTCGAGCGACTGGTCGGACTGCTGAATCCGCCGCGATCGACCGCACGGCATCCGCTGTTCCAGGTGTCGATGTCGTATCTGAACCTGCCGGCCAACAACTTCGAACTGCCCGGATTGCGGGCGGAGACCTTCGATTTCGCCGTCGACACCGCGAAATTCGATCTCTCGCTGACCATGTGGGCCCCCGGTAGCGCCGAGGACGGCCTGCGCGGCGAGTTCACCTTCGCGCGGGATCTGTTCGACGACAAGACGATCGAGATGTTCGTCGCCCGGTTCACCCGGCTGCTCACCGAGATCGTTGCGCGGCCGGATGCGGCGATCGGCGACCTGTCGCTGCTCGGCGCGGCCGAAGAGCACGCGCTGACACCGGTGCGCCGCGGGGCGACGCCCGCCGTCCGGTTGCTGCCGGACCTGCTGACCAGCGCGGTCAGCGTCGATCCCGAACATGTCGCGGTGCGGACCGCCGGTCGCTCGATCTCCTACCGCGAACTGGACGAATACTCGTCGCGGCTGGCTCGGGTCCTGATCGATCGCGGTGTCGGACCGCAGACCCTTGTCGCACTTGCCTTCCCACGTTCGCTGGAGATGGTCGCGGCCTTCTGGGCGGTCGCCAAGGCCGGTGGCGCGCATGTGCCGATCGACCCGACCTATCCGGCGGACCGGATCCGGCACATGGTGACCGATTCCGGCGCCGTCCTCGGCATCACCACCTCCACCTACACCGAGCGGTTGCCCGACGGTGCGACCGAAACCGGCTGGCTACAGCTCGACGATCCCGCGATCCACGCCGCCGTGGCCGCGAAGTCGCCATCGCCGATCACCGATGCCGAGCGGCTGGCGACGCTGCTGCCACAACATCCGGCGTACGTGATCTACACCTCGGGCTCGACCGGCACACCCAACGGCGTCACCGTCACCCATATCGGCGTCGGCGGTGCCGTCGAGGCCGCCAGCGCCGTATTCCAGCTCGGTCCGCAGCATCGGTTCCTGCATCTGTGCTCGCCGAGCTTCGATCCGTCGATTCTGGAGTGGCTCTGCACCTTCCACAACGGCGCGACGCTGGTCATCGTGCCGTCCACCATCCCCAGCGGACCGGAGCTGACCGCGCTGCTGCGCACCGAACGGGTCACGCACGCGATCTTCACCCCGGCCGTGCTCGGCACCGTCGAACCGGCCGGACTCGACGAACTCCGATTCCTGTGCTGCTGCGGCGATTCCACCTCGCCCGAGTTGGTCGCCAAATGGCAACCGGGACGGCACTTCATCAATGGCTACGGCCCGACCGAGGCCACGGTGGCCGCGTCCTGGAGCGAGATGATCGCCGGACAGCGCATCACCATAGGCGGCCCGGTGCCGGGAACGCCGATGGTGGTACTGGATTCGCGGCTGCGCCCGTTGCCGCCGGGAGCGGTCGGCGAGTTGTATCTCGCGGGCACCCTCTTGGCGCGCGGCTATCACAACCGTCCGACGCTGACCGCGGAACGCTTCGTCGCCGACCCGTGGGGTCCGCCCGGTGCGCGGCTGTATCGCACCGGTGATCTGGTGCGCTGGGTCGGCGAAGCGGGGGAGTGGGAACTCGAATACGTCGGCCGCACGGACCTCCAGCTCGAGATCCGGGGTTTGCGCATCGAACTCGGTGAGATCGATGCGGTATTCGCAAGTCACGACGATGTCGAGTTCGCTGTCACGATCGGTCGGGAAACCCCAACGGGCGACAAGATTCTCGTCGCCTATGTACTTGCGGTGGCGGGGCGGACCATCGATACCGGTGCGCTCACCGAATACGCCGCGCGCAGTCTGCCGCGGCATATGGTGCCGTCGGCGGTGGTGGTGCTCGACGAGGTGCCGGTGACCCCGGTCGGCAAGCTCGATCGTGCGGCGCTGCCCGCACCCGAGCTCGCGCCGCGCCCCCACCTCGTGCCGTCGACCGCGCAGGAACAGGCCGTCGCCGGTGTGTACGCCAAGACGCTAGGTGTCGACCGCGTCGGCTCCGATGACGATTTCTTCGCACTCGGCGGCAGTTCGCTGGCCGCCATGCGCGCGGTGCACAAGCTGCGTGAGCTGACCGGTATCGCGGTCCAAGTGCAATGGTTCTTCACCGATCCGACCGTCGCGGCGCTCACCCAGCGCATCATGGCCGCCGACGACACCGAGGCCCATGACTACGGATTGGACGCCGAGGCCGCACTCGACGTGCTGTTGCCGATCCGGCAGGGCACCGGGGAAGCGCTGTTCTGCATCCATCCGATGGCCGGATTGTCCTGGTGTTACACGGGTCTGACGCAGTACCTGCCCGCCGACCGCCCGATCTTCGGTGTGCAATCGCCCGCGCTGTCCGAATCCGACTTCCTGCCGGACTCGCTGGACGCCATGGCCCGCCGCTATGTCGAGGAGATTCGCGCGGTACAACCCGAGGGGCCGTACCGGCTGCTCGGGTGGTCGCTCGGTGGTGCGCTCGCGCATGCGGTCGCGGTCGAATTGCAGTCCGCGGGTGCGGAAGTCGCCCTGCTCGCCATGCTGGACAGCCGCACCGGCGGCAATATCGCCGACTTCTGGGGCGAGCTGCGCGCGGCCTTCGCCGAACTCGGCATCGGCCAGGACACATTGGGCGACACCAATATCCGCAACCTCACCGAAGAGGCGCTCGCGGTACTGTACGCCGGCATCCCGCCGGAACTGGCGCTGCTGACCCCGCAACGCCTGCGCCAGAGCTACCGTGGCGCGGTGCGCTCGGTGGAGCTCGGCATCAACCATCAGCACAAGGTCTTCCATGGCGCGCTCGACTTCTTCAGCGCCGCCGGCCACACCGCCGAATCCCGGGCCTGGCGGCCGTATGTCGACGGTTCGATCAACGAGCATCCGGTCGAGGCGACCCATGAGCTGATGACATCACCGGCCGCCTTCGCCGAAATCGGACCGGTCCTGGCGGCCTTGCTCGCCGACCAGCCCGAGTCGCCGGTCCAACAGGCCGCGGCACCAACCGAGGCCGAGGCATTCGCGCCGGTCGAATACGAGTACCGCGCACCGCGGGGATATCAGTACGCGGCGCCACTGGACGAGCCGGCCGCCTTCGACCACGAATACCCGACATCGGTCCTGGTCCCGATACGTATCGATACCCCGGCACCGACCGATGACCTGCCCCCGACGGTCGAGGCCCCGGTACTGGAACTCGACGACGACGAATCCCAGCTCGTCGACGAACCCGAGCTCGTCGACGAACCCGAGCACGCCGACGAACCCCAGCTCGCCGACGAACCCGAGCACGTCCCCTTCGCGGTCATCCACAACGACCCGATCGAACTCGCCGTCGCGTACCGTCCCGACGAACCCGACGACGCCCCCATCCCGCTGTCGCTGACCCCGAATGCCGTGCGGCTCTTGGACTCCGGTGTCGAATTGCGCGTCGTCACCCTCGAGATACCGCCCAACTACTCACCGGAAGCGGTGCAATTCGCCGTCGATACGGTGCTGGAGCAGCATCCGATGCTGTGGGTCCGCCTGCACCGGGACGGCGCGGGCACCGATCCGGTCTTCGAGATCCCGGCCGAGGCGCAACGGCTGGACGAGGCCTTCCTCAGCCTGGAGTACGGCATCGACCAGACACCGCCGCCGGTCGACGATGTGGTGCGCGCGGTCGCCACCGAACTCGATCCGGCCCATGGCCGCAATATCCGCTTCGTCCTGGTCGGCGGCCGCGAGGTGCCATCGACCATGGTCATCGTCGCCAATGGCCTGGTCGTGGACGACACCTCCTGGCGCACCATCATCGACAAGCTGTCACTGGCCTGGTCGCGCGGCAGGCACCGCACGCCCGCCGTCCCGGAGGCTGGACTGTCCGGCCTGCTCAGGGCGTTGTCCGAGGGTGCGAGCGGCCCGGCGGCCATCGAGGAAGTGGCGTGGTGGCACAACACCCTGAGCGCGGTGCCCGCCACCAAGACCGCTGCCATGAATGCCAACCTGCACATGCGGCGCCGGGTCTCGCTGACCATCACCACCGAGGGCACCGCCGCCGTCGTCGCCGCGGCCGCCGCACATGGTGCCAGCGTCGACGAAGTCCTACTCACCGCCCTCGCCATCGCGCAGATCACCGCCGCGGGTGAAACCGTCACCGAGGCCATCGGCCCGGTGGTCCGGCTGCACGCCGATAGCCGGGCCCTGGCCGAGACCGATACCCTCGTCGGCGCCTTCACCACCGACTACCCGCTCCCGCTGAAGCTGGAGGGGGTGAACATCCAGGAGGCGCTGGTCGGTGGTCGCGCGGCGGGTGTCGCGATCGAGCAGGTCAAGCGGCTCACCGGGGCCGTGCCGTCCGGTGGCGTCGGCTACGGCCTGCTGCGCTATCTCAATCCGGACACCGCCGCCGCCCTGACCGCACTTCCCGCCGGCCGGTGCGCGCTGCGCTATCGGGATCTGCGCCCGGCGCGCGTGCACATCGACGCACCGGCGGCGGATCTGCTGCTCGATATCACCGCCGACGCCACCGCCGACGGCCTGCTCATGCGCTTCGACTACGCGGCCGAGGTATTCGGCGGTGACGAGGTCAAGACCTTCGCCGAACATTGGATCCGGGCCCTCGGCGGGTTGGCCGAACACGGTCAGCAGGTGCAGGTGCGTTGATCGTGAATAACGTCTCGAATTTCGGGGCAATTGTGATCACAGTCCGGCCGATCAGGCATCATGGAGCAACATTGCGGTAACGATGTCCACTACTGTCACGATTACATAGGCCGTATGGTCGGTCGTGGTGCAGCCTGCGGTCGGGGTAAACCCATTCGTAATCACGATACGAAGTAAAGGTGTGAATTGATGCGTAGTCAGATCCGGCGTCGCGGCACACGTGCGGCGGCGATAATCGCGGCAACCGCGGTATTCGCGGGAGCCATGTCCGGCTTCGGCGCATCTACCGCGACAGCAGACCCGATCATCGATTCGAAGACGCTGCTGGCGAACCCGGTCGCGCCGGACGGCTCGAAGATCACCAAGGCCGAGTACAAGGACGATCGCAGCATCCGGCTGCACGTCTACTCCGCGGCCATGGACCGGACCTTCCCGGTCGATGTGCAGCGCCCCGCCGACGCCTCGGTGCCGCGTCCGGTGCTCTACCTGCTCAACGGTGCGGGCGGCGGCGAGGACAGCGCGTCCTGGGTGGCCAATACCGATGCGCTGACGTTCCTCGGCGACAAGAACGTCAATGTGGTCCAGCCCATCGGCGGCAAGTGGAGCTACTACACCGACTGGATCAAGGACGATCCGGTACTCGGCCGCAATAAGTGGAAGACCTTCTTCACCGAGGAGCTGCCGCCGCTGATCGACGGCGCGCTCGGCACCAACGGCACCAATGCCATCGCCGGCCTGTCCACCTCGGGCACCACCGTGCTCGCGCTGCCGATCGCCAAGCCGGGCCTGTACAAGGCCGCCGCCGCCTACAGCGGCTGCGCCCAGACCAGTGATCCTGTCGGCTCGCAATTCGTCAAGCTGACCGTCGAGACCTGGGGTGGCGGCGATGTCGAGAACATGTGGGGCCCCGTCGGTTCGGCGGACTGGGCGGCGAACGACCCCTACGTCAATGCCGAGGGTCTGCGCGGTACGGATCTCTACATCTCGACCGGCAACGGTCTGCCCGGCCCGTACGACACCCTCAACGGTGAGCACGCCCTGCCCGGCCCTGGCGGTCTGGCCAACCAGCTCCTGATCGGCGGCGTCATCGAGGCGGGCACCAACTACTGCACCAACAACATGAAGGCGAAGCTGGATTCGCTCGGCATCCCCGCCACCTTCCACTTCCAGCCCAACGGCACCCACTCCTGGGGCTACTGGAACGAAGAGCTGCACAACTCCTGGCCCACCCTCGCCAAGGGCCTCGGCATCTGACCTGATCTGCTCGATTTCCAACCGACCGCTCCGATTGTGGCCTTATTCACAATCGGGGCGGTCGTTTTTTGTCCTGCGTCGGGTGATAACTGGGTTTCTCCTGTACATGGGTGACTCGTCGGGGTCGGGCTGAGCCCAACGAGACTAGACCAGTAGCCGCCGATGTGACGGTTGTGACGCCTGAGTCCGGCTTGAAAACTCGGAGATACTGGAGATGCTAAACAAAAAGTTCGGGAAGCCGTAAAATTCTGTTGTATGAGTACAACCCTGGCTGAGTCGGCGCGGAACGCGACGACCCGGGCGAGATCCGTCAGTGTCTTGCTCGGCCCGGCCTTCGTAGCGGCCATCGCCTATGTCGATCCCGGCAATGTGGCGTCGAATATCAGCGCGGGCGCGCAGTTCGGCTACCTCCTCGTGTGGGTCATCGTGGTGGCCAATGTGATGGCGGGACTGGTGCAGTTCCTCTCAGCGAAGCTGGGGTTGGTCACCGGTATGTCGCTACCGGAGGCGGTGCGGTACAAGTCGAGTCGTCCGGTGCGCCTTGCCTATTGGATGCAGGCGGAGACCGTCGCGATGGCCACCGATCTGGCCGAAGTGGTCGGCGGCGCGATCGCACTGAAGCTGCTGTTCGATCTGCCGCTGCTCGTCGGCGGGGTGATCACCGGTGTGGTCTCGATGGTGCTGCTGCTGGTGCAGAACCGCCGCGGGCAGAAGCCGTTCGAACGGGTCGTGACCGGTCTGCTCGCCGTCATCGCCATCGGCTTCCTGGCCAGCGTGGTTATTGCGCCGCCATCGGTCTCCGGCACCGTCGGTGGTCTGCTGCCGCGGTTCCAGGGCGCCGAGAGCGTGCTGCTCGCGGCGGCCATGATCGGCGCGACCGTCATGCCGCACGCGGTGTACTTGCATTCCGGACTGGCCCGCGATCGCCACGGTCAGCCCGAGGTCGGTCCGCTGCGGACCCGGCTGCTGCGGGTCACCAGATACGACGTCGGACTCGCCATGGTGCTCGCGGGCACGGTCAATCTGGCCATGCTGCTGCTGGCCGCGAATACCCTGCGCGGCCGCGAGAATGTCGACACCCTCGAGGGTGCGCACGCCGCCGTCGGCGATGCGCTCGGCCCCATCGCCGCGCTGCTGCTGGCGATCGGCCTGCTGGCCTCCGGTCTGGCCTCGACATCGGTCGGCGCATATGCCGGGGCGATGATCATGGAAGGGCTGCTGCACCGCAAGATTCCGCTCTTGGTCCGGCGGTCGGTCACCCTGATTCCGGCCATCGCGATCCTGGCGGCCGGCATCGATGCCACCCGCGTACTGATCATTTCGCAGGTGGTGCTCTCGTTCGGCATTCCCTTCGCCCTGATCCCCCTGGTCCGCTTCACCGGCGACCGCATTCTGATGGGCGCCGACGTCAACCACCGCGTGACCACCGCCCTGGCCTGGCTCGTCGCCATCACCATCACCCTGCTGAACGTGGCCCTGATCTACCTGACCGTCACGGGCAACTGAACCGAACAGGGTCGATCAGACCCAGTTCTCGATCCAGTACTTCCAGATCAGCGGGGCGTAGGCGGCCAGTGGCGGCACCCTGATATCGGCGCCCGTGAGTGCGGCGGTGGCGTGGCGGCAATCGAACCAGCAGCTGAATTCGCTGTGCTCCAACACATCCTGGGGGACGCCGACGCGGGGGAGCAGCCAACGCGTGCCCGGGACCCGCAGCATCATCTCGAGGGTGCGCTTGGGCATAACCTCCACCAGATGCGGCGCACCGGCCTCGTCGGCGAACAGATTCAGCGCTTCGGCCGCGCTCTGCCGCCGTGGATCCGCCAGGTGGTAGGTGGTGGCGTTCGAGTCGGGGTGATGCGCAATGTGATCCAGTGCGCGGGCCACGAAATCGACCGGGACCATGTTGGTTTCACCCAGCTTCGGCACCAGCACCGGCAGAATCCGCGGCAGCTGGGCGGCCATGCGCATGAGCCGGAAGAAGTAGTAGGGCCCATCGATCCGATCGATCTCACCCGTGCGCGAATGTCCGATCACGATCGAGGGCCGATAGATTCGCCACCCCATCCCGGATGCTCGCACGATCTTCTCGGCCTCGAACTTCGCCCGCTGCATCGGCGAGGTCAGTATCTGCCCCACCTCGAACATATCCTCGGTGAACAGGCCCTCGAAGCCGCCCGCCACATCCACCGTCGAGACATGATGCAGCAGTTCGGCTTTCAACTCGTGCGCGGCATCGATGACATTGCGGGTGCCGCCGCCCCGCTCGGTGAGGTCATAACTGGACCCCAGATGGAAGACATGGTCGATCGAGCCCCGATGCTCGGCGAGCCAGTTCCGATCGATACCTAGTTCGGGCGCGCCGAGATCCCCGTGCACCGGCCGCACCCGATCCCCGCCCATCCACTCCCGGGCACAGCAGGTGTACCGATCCGCCGAACGCACCCCCGGCCGGACCAGCACGTGAATATCCCCATCCCGTTTCAGCAGCTCGGGAATAAGAAATCGACCGATAAACCCAGTTGCTCCGGTAACCAGGTACGCCATAGCCGATCAACATAGTCGCTTGTGCGGGCGCGCCTGTGGCCGGGATCACGTTCCCGCGCTTGTGTCGATAGTTGGCGCGAACTTTCCGGGCTACCTCGGGCGCGGGCTTCGCGGATCCGCACGCACCGCTCGCCATGCAGTCGCCCATGGGAACACGTCGATGTAGTTCTCCCCGGCACCTGGTTCGTGTCGTTCGCCGATGTCGATCACTGTTACGCCCCAATCCGACAGCCTGCGAATCGCCTCCTGCACCGCGGGAAAGCTGATCTGTGCCCGATTGGAGAACGGCACGGCGACGACCGGCAGCCTGTTTCCAACCGCTTCGACCAACAAACCGAGCGGCAACGTGTCGGAGATTCCGGCAGCCCACTTCGCAACCGAATTACACGTAATCGGCGCGGCGATCATCGCATCAGCGGGCGGGAGCACATCGGGAGCACCCGGATGCTTGTACTCGCTCCGCACCGGATGCCCCGTTTCGGCCGCCAGCGCATCGGTATCGATGAACCGCCGTCCCTCCGGCGACGCGATCACGCACACGTCCCACCCGTCGGCTCGAGCCAGGTCAACGAGCTTGCCGACATCACGAGCGGCGGACGCGCCGGTGACAATGGCGTACAGCACAGGGTCTCCGTTGTCGTTCATCGCTCCATAGTCGCAGTCGGGTAGGCGAGGAGATCGGGCGCTGTGCTGTCAAATGCAACAGTCCGTCAGCACACCACGAACGCCGACAGACTGTTGCCGCTACCAGGTCTGCGGCGGCCTGGTTTTCCGGACCTTCGTATGTGACAACCAGCGCGTCTGTCGATCTTGCGGGCCGCAAACATGTGAGCCGGGCAAATAGCGGACGATGGTGCCCAATTGACCGGCGCCATAGGCCAACTCACCGGCAGCATCACGCAACGCCGCAGATCGCGACCAACCTCGGCACCCAGACGATAAGGCCGTCGCTGCCCCAGCGCAGCGGTGCCCAGCAGTCCGCGATCGCTCTCGCACTCACCCACGCGGTCGAGGTCGTTCGCAACTGATGCGGCCGAGTTATCCGGGGCTCCGAGAAATGGCTGCTGCCCCTGGTTCATCTAGAGTGGAAGCAGCAGCTGCAGTTGGCGTTTCACATCAGTTGATGTTGATCAGGCCGATCACGAAGAGGGGATCCTACCGGGAGGCAGTGGCCCGCTGTTGTGTGTCTGATTTGGTGAAGATACCAGCGGTCAGATGGTGATCCCGCGGCGCGTAGATCGTCGCAAATTGACCATGAAGGCGCCTGCAGCTGGGATGTGCTGTCGGAGAACATGATTGCGCAGATCATGGTCGATATCGGCGGGGGTTGAGATACGCACTCGCAAAGTTCAAATCCTTACCACGGTTGTGGATCGACTCATCATTCAGCACAGATGTGGCATGGACGGAGATGCGCTGCGAGCTGCGGTGAGATCGCATGCAGAGGAACATCAACTTGTTCGAAGGTGCATCACCGGGGCGAATGCTGAGATATCGTTGCTGGCTGCTGAAATCGATCGCGACTCACTGAGTCTCTCTGCACGGCTTGATGTTTCGGATCTGTCATGTCATGATCTGATCATCGGAGTGTTGGGGGGACCGCTCTACACCGGGCGACCTCCATATCCTGAATGGGGGAGATTCACGAGCGGATACTACTGACCCGCAAGTCGTTCAAGTAGCTCTGGTGATCGCCATCATAAAGCAAGCTTAGCTTCGTCAAAGTCTCTGCCTTGCAGCGGAAATCGCCGACCAACCTACTGGGCGACACAGCATGGCAAAGCTCGAATCATCGACCATCGGTGCGCGAGCAAGCCGAAAACAGTAACTCAATAGATGCGGTTTCACTCAGGAGAACTAATGATCAAGCTACGCAAAGGCATCCCGTTCGTCCTTGCTGCGGCGGCTATCGCGACTTCGGCCATGCTGGCATCACCGGCGGGAGCAGAACCGAGGGAAGTATCATGCACCAAGGACACGGCGAACTGGACGATGACCGACAGCGACGGCGGCTGGGTGTGCACCTATGACGATGGTCGAGGCTGGCACTGGCAGCGCACGTAGTTGATCCGCCTGCGCCGGGCGCTACTTCGAGTGGTCGGCGCAGGCAACTCGCATCTAGTGTGCGAGTTCTATTCGGGTCCTGTGAATATAGTTATTTTTGTTCGCTCTCGAGCAACACACTCTTACCCGGCAATACGACGCGAATCAAAGCGCCACTACGGTCGGAGGTTTCGACCGTGATCGTTCCGCCATGTTTCGTCACAACTTGTTTAACAATGGCCAGACCCAGACCGGAACCGGGCATAGAGCGAGAGGCCGTAGTTCGGTAGAATCGCTCGAACACCAACTCTCGCTCTGTGGGCGGGATTCCGGGCCCGGCGTCGTCCACCACGAATTCCATTAGGCCGGTGCCGGTTTCGCGCATAGTAACAAGAACCTCCGCGCTGTCTGGACTCCACTTCGCGGCATTGTCGAGAACATTCAGTATCGCTCGCTCCAGCCCGGCTTCGTGGCCATAAAGGAACCACGGACGCAACTCTGCGACGAATCTAATGCTGGTGCGGCGTCTACGTGCGCGCTCCAGCGCCCGCTCTGCTACTTCTCCGATATCGACCTGCTCGTAGACGGCCTCGGGTGCGTCCTCGCGGGCCAGGTCGACCAGATCGCTGACCAGCGTGGACATTTCCTCGATCTGCGCCATAACATCCGAGCGCAACTCGGCCATATCCTCCTCCGGAATGGTGGGCGCGTCGGGGCGTAACGAGGCAATCAGGAGTTCCATATTGGTGCGCATCGACGTCAGCGGAGTGCGCAGTTCGTGTCCGGCGTCGGCGACCAAGCGGCGTTGTCGGTCACGCGATTCCGCAAGCGCCCGCAGCATGGTGTTGAAACTCTCGGTCAGCCTGGCCAGTTCGTCATCGCCGGTGACCGGAATCGATGTCAGGTCATCGGTGCGGGCAATTCGCTCGGTCGCCGACGTCAACCGTGCGACGGGGCGTAACCCAGTCCTGGCAACCGCGGCTCCTGCTGCGGCGGCCATAACTACACCACTGCCCCCGATCACGAACATCAGCCAGGCCAACCGATCAAGCACGTCCTGAGTCGGCTGTAACGACTGCCAAATTACCAGTGTCGTACCGGTTTTCATTCGCTCGGCGAGCACCCGCTGATTACCGCTGGTCCGCAACGAGAATGCGGACTCACCGCGGGCGACGCCCATCTCCGGCGCGCCGATCGGCGGATTGATCTCTCGTGGCAGCGCGATCCATTGGTCCATATTCGGGTACTTCAGCGCAATCGAGACATTACTCGAGTACAGGCCGCCCAGCGTCAAAACGTATCGAAAGTCGAGGGTATCGAGGTCGGTATCGATCATCCCCCTGGCTCGTACTTGCAACTGCTTGTCCACGTCTGCGTAGAGAGCGCGTGCCACCATCGCGTAGGCGGAGATAGCGGCCAGTGCGACCGCTACTGCTACCACTGTCGCTGCTAGCAACGTCACCCGCCAGCGCAGCGTGACCGAACTGGTCAGCGCCGTCGGCTCCCGCATCTCGTGCATCTTCACAGGTGGTCGCAATCCGGCGACTGCTGATTGACGTAAAACTGGCCTTCCCACAGCTACTGTGCTCCCGCGGCGTCGTCTTGCGCAGCACCGGGTCGGCACCACGCAACATTTAGATCGGCGGGGGTTCGGTGCAGATGAGACCGAGAGGTCGGGCGCAGCGAGAAATCGAGAAAGGCATCAGCGATAGGTCGACGAACCGCATCGCCTTTGAGGTGTCGGCTGCCGGGTGGTCGGCGCTGTGGCCCCGAAATAGCAGACCGCTGGGCGCTGACCTTGTCCAAGACGTCGACCCGATCGAACGCAAGATCGGCGGAATACCCGTTGAAGGTAAGCGATCGGCGCGGCGATTCGCGAACCGTCTGATCGTCGTCGACAACTTGAATGCGCATGTCTGCAAGTCTGACCGCAGCGACTGAGAGTCGACTGAGAAGCCCGCATACGACACGCCGGAGGATGCGGCCGATCCTGGGTGCCATTACCGACGAGCCATGCATGACCGTCGGAGGCATCCATACCCCCGGACATAGCGTTTGATTCGTTCGTTTGCCCGTCCCTAATCTTCCGACTGAGCAGCAACGACTTCTGTTGGTGTGGCCGGCACGTCGGGTCGGCGCGTTTTTCCGGTTTCCTCACGTCGCGTCACCGGTGGTAATCCAACCAGGCTGGTGCTGGCGGGTGCCGTTGAGTCGGGTGTTGCTGCCGGGCTGGCGGTGGAGGTGGGATCGGTCGACGGCGCGATGTCAGAGACGTTTCTGGTGGGGGGGTTGGCCGTCGATGGTTTGTCCGTGGATTTGTTATCGCCTGACGTGTTGTGGTCAGTGTTGGTGTCGTGCTGAGTAGTGGTGGGGCTATTCGCCGGAGGGTTGGCTGTTATCCCGTTATTCGCCGCGGGGGTGCCAGGGGCGGATGAGGACGTGTGGTTGACGGCGTGGTCTACGCTCGTGATTACTTTCTCGGCGGCAGCACCTGATGCTTCGATCAGGCTCTTACCGGCGTCGCCACCCGCCTTGACGACTTCAGCGAAATTGTGTTCGAGGGTGCCGACGGCCGTCAGCAAGTCGGGAACCTTTCCGGTGATCGTGCCTACCGCAGTGATCAGGGCCGTGACATCCGATGGCTTCCAGGAATTAGGGTCGCTGGCGGCACCGGTCGATGTCGTAGTCAGGGGCTTTGTTGTCGATTCGGGGGTGGTTTTCTGGTTTTTACTGTCCCCTTCGTTACCTTTGCCTCCGTTGCCCTTGTCGTCGGTGTTTTCCTCATCCTTTTTCGCGGACGTTGTGTCTGCGATCGGCTTCCCGCTGCCGAGAGTGCTTTGCGCGTTGGTGGATTCCGGGGTCGTGCCCGTGGATTGGTTCTGGCCAACCGACGTACCGACTGCTGACGATTTAGGGTCTTCGCCGGACTGTTCGGTGGCTGAGGCCGCGCTCGTGCTGTCGGGCTGCTGCCCGGACAACGTCTGGTTCGGGTCCGAATTCGGTTGACTGATGAGCGACAATGTGGCGCCCTCGATCGGGTCTCCGGAACCGAGCTGTTCCCGCTGGGTCTTGACACCGCCGGTCGCTTGCTCGATCGCGGCGATAATGCCGGTTTGGGCGGCGAGCATCTCGTTGAGCGCGGTAGTGATGGTCGTTTGATGGTCGCTCAGGGCTTGGTCGTCGTTACTGTCGCTGTTGGCTGACGCGGTAACCGTCCAATTCTCCGAAACGGTGAATCCTGCCGTCGTCGCGTCGGTCACTTTATCCAGCAGCGTTTGCCGGTAACCAGTGAGGGTGCTCCCCCCGTTGATCATCTCTTCTGCGACTGTATTGGTTTCGGCGGCAACCTTTTTCGCGATGTCGCGGTTGCCGGCGATTCGGTCATACGCCGCGTAGTACGCTTCGCCGCTCCAGTGCACACCAGCATCTCTGATCTGGGTAACCGTCCCCTCGGCAAGCGCGACGAAATCGTCACTGCGAGAACTGATCTCCTGGCCGGCCTCACTGAGTTTCCACGGCTCCCACTGCGTCTGGACCTGAGTCAACGTCGGGACCGCGCTCGCGGATAGGTTGTCGAATCTCACTGTGCGCCGCCCATCGCCTGCAGGCCATCGCTGAAGTCCTTATCCGTCACTTCATAATTGGCCGCGCCGCCCTTGGCGATATTGGAGACTCGCGTGCAGCACATAGCCATTTGCAGCCATGCAGCCTCGACTTGATCACCCGCAGCCGCGCATGCCTCGCCCAGCGTGGAGCCTGGCAACGCCTCTTTGGCCGCATTGGTCTTGGACTGCACCTTCAATGCGCTTATGTCCACGCTAATCTTGTCCATTGAAGCTGCTAGTGCGCGTAGCTCGTCCGGATTGACTTGCATCCTGCCCCCTGCGATTCCAAACCCCTGTTTCCCGCATGCGTTCGCGAACTGCCCTGCGGTAGTGCTGTTCGCAATCTATCATCCCCGGTTCATGAATCACCAAGTTGTACAACAAATTCCGTGCAAGATGGTGATGTCCCAGTCCATGACCTCGTGGACATGCTCAACGCGGGTGGCACCGAAGCGGTGGGGGCGGGCTCAGCGCTCTTGGAGCTCACCGAACGACACCACCCAGTGCGGATGAGTTCTTCTTGATTCGCCATTGTGTCGCCAACGATCCTCCGCTAACGTCTGATTTGCCTCGTGGGAGTCCAAACAACTTGGGAGGCAACGTCATCAAATGATTCGACAAAAAAGGGGGAGTACCTTGACATGCTCTCGTAAGGTTCCATCGGTTTTCCTGGCGGTCCTCGCCGCCACGGGAATTGTCGGTGCGATATCGGCGCCGCTCGCCCAGGCACATCCGGAGGACGCCGGTCAGGCTGTCACGCCGGCCCAGTGCGAGGCAGGCGGAGGCCACGTCCGGACGGACGGGCTCGTGTGGGCCATCTGCATCGGCGGCCAATACGACGCACATGTAGCCGACCTGCGTTAGGTCGTCATGTGAACCACGTGAGGGCGGGCCGAGTGCCCGCCCTCACGTGTTTTCCGGCGAATTAAGCGCCGGTTTCGGCGGCGCGGCGGTAGCCACGGACGGCCGGGTAGCCGAAGACGGCAATGATGCCGAGGGTCCAGGCAAGGGTTTTCAGCAGCGGCTCGGCGACCGGGCCGCCGTAGGACAGCCCGCGCATGGCTTCGATGGCGCAGCTCATCGGCTGATTCGCGACCATGTCCTGCAACCAGGTCGGATAGGCGATCACGGGCACGAACCCGGAGTTGAAAAACATCAGCAGGGAATTGACGATGCCGATGATGCTGACCAGCATGACACCCTCGGTAATGGTCGCCAGCGCCGTGACCAGCACTGCGAAGCCGACACCGAACAGCACTGGAATGCCGATCAACGCGATGGCCGCCAGCGGACCCTGCCCGAAGCGGAAGCCGAGGATCAAGCCGACCGCAATCACGAACAGGGTGGTGACCAGCACGCGGACCGCCTCGGCGAACAGCCTGCCGGTCAGCCCGGCCGCCCGATGCACCGGCATGGTCCAAAACCGACCGAGCAGCCCGGTGTACTTCTCGCTCTTGAACCCGAGTGCGCTGACCACCGCACCGGACATTGCCGCGACCAAGGTGATCAGCGCGACCTGTCCGTAGATGCTCGGTATACCGGTGGCCGCGGTGATCGGATTGCCGAGCACGACGCGGAACATGAAAAGCGTCAGCGCCGGATAGAACAGTGTCTGGATGGTGGTCGCGGGATCGCGTGCCCACACCAGCAGCAGCCGCTTGCACTGGATCAGACTGTGCGCGATCCAGGTCGACAGCGCGCGTTCGGACCGCGTGACCACCCGCGGCAGCGGGGCGAATCCTTCCACCTCGGTGCGCTCCAAGGTCTCGACAGAACTCATGACCGCCTCACACTCGCCCAGATCGCCAACGGAGTGAAGACGACCGCCATACCGCCCAGCCAGGTCAGCGGCACCCACAGCACATCCCAGCTCACCCCGTCTTGGGCCATATCACGCAGTGCGAAGGAGAACTGGGAGATCGGCTGATTGCGCACGAACGGCCGGATCCACATCGGGAAGCTGCTTTCCGGGACGAATCCGCAGGACAGCATGCCGAAGATCAAAGTGGGCAGCGTCAATGCCTGACTCAGCGATTCCGGACTCTTGGTCAGGCTGCCGAGCGCGTCCGCGCCGAGTGCGAGCACAGTACCGACCGCGATCGAGAACACGCAGAACAGCACGGCCTGACCGAGTCCGGCGACGAACCGGAAGCCGATCATGTAGCCGAAGATGATCGCCGCGGTCAATGCCGTCAGCGAACGGACCAGGCCCGCGCCGACGCGTGCGCTCAATGGCACCAGCGCGCCGATCGGCATCGTCTGCAGTCGAGTGCTCAGACCGGTCAGCGCCTCATATGCGGACAGCTGCGCATTCGACATCATCGTGAACGCCATGGTCTGCAGCACGATGATCGGCATGACGAACTGGGCGTAGTCGATGCCGTGGAACTTCATGATGAAGCGCAGCGGCAGATAGAAGCCGAGTGTGAACACCAGCGGGGTGATCATCGCGACGATCAGTTCGCCCTTGACGGCCATGGTCCGCACAATGCGTCCCGCCAGCGCCCGCCACTGCGCGAAGTACGAGAGCTTGGCGGTGGGCAGCTCGGCGAAGAGCAGCGCCGAATCAGCCCGATCAACAGTTGCAGAACTCACGACTTCGCCTCGCTGACGCTCGGATCCGTCGTGACTTCAAGTCCGGTATTGATGGTTCGCTCGCTCACGCGTGGCCGCCCGAGTGGCCGGTGATGGAGAGGAACACATCATCGAGCGAGGGCCTGCGCAGCGCGATATCGGCCAATTGGATACCGGCGGCGTCGAGCCTGCGCAATGCCTCCGACAGCGTCGTAGCGCCGTCGGGTGCCGGAATCGAGAGCCGGTCGCCGCCGTTCATATCGGCGAGTACGGCGGCGGGCACCAGATCACCGAGTGCGTTGGCGGCCTTGCCGAGCTGGGTCGGATCCAGTGGTACCACCTCGCAGTAGCTGCCGCCGGTCTTCTCCTTGAGTTCGTCGGCGGTGCCCTCGGCGATCACCGTGCCCCTATCGATGACGATGATGTTGTCGCTGAGCACATCGGCTTCCTCGAGATACTGCGTGGTGAGCAGCACCGTGATGCCCTGATTCTTCAGCGCGGTCACCAGATCCCACACACCTTGGCGACTGCGCGGATCCAGACCGGTGGTCGGCTCGTCGAGGAACACCACCTCCGGGCGCACCACCAGACCGCAGGCGATATCGACCCGACGACGCATACCGCCGGAATAGTGGCGCACCGCGCGACGGCCCGCGCTCACCAGATCGAATTCCTCGAGCAGGGTGTCGGCGCGCTTGCGGGCGGCAGCTTTGCTCAGGCCCATCAGCCGGCCGAACAATTCCAGGTTCTCCCGGCCGGAGAGGTTCTCGTCCAGCGCGGCGTACTGGCCGGTCATCATGATCGAGCGGCGCACACCCGCTGGATCCTTCTGCACATCGTGGCCGGCGACGACGGCGGTGCCGGAGTCCGGCCGCAGCAGGGTGGACAGCACCTTGACCATGGTGGTCTTGCCCGCGCCGTTGGGGCCGAGAATGCCGAGCACGTTCGCCCGCTCGGCGGTGAAGCTGATGCCCTGCAGGGCGTGCACATCGCCGAATGACTTTCGGACATCGGCAACCACGACCGCGGCGTCACCACCATCGATGGGTGGCGGCTCGCTGGTGTGCGAATCCGCTTGGTTCAAGCTCGGCATCAACTCTCCACTGTGTCTGATCGGCGGCGTTCGCGGGGATGGCACGGCGACGATCTGGGTCGCCGAAGTGCGCGCATGAATATGTCCCGGTTAGTGATCCCTGCCGCCAGGCGTGATGTTACCGGCCGGGGCATCCCCGCATGGCCGAGCGCGCTATACCCACCGGCCAGCGCCCCAACTGTGTCCTTACTCACATTTCTTTCCGTCGATCCGCCGGACCCGAGAACATCGCTGGTCGCGGCCCTCGAAGGGCAGCGTAGGGGCGACAGTGACACCTTGTCGGGCCGTCGCGGCGACCATAGTCTGCTACACGGGGGAACCTGCACTCACTCGTTTGCGGCAGCGCTGCTTCGCCAAGCGTTCAGCGGTCTGCGGCGGATCGACCCTGCGAGAGGTGACCATGGCCGAGACCGCGCAGCCAAGGCTGGCAACGCATCCGGGAGGAACGGGCCGACCGAACGTGCTGACGTCCTATGACCCACGCACCGGCGAAATCGTCGGCAACTATGCCGTGATGGGCTCGGGCGAAATCAACCGCACCGTGCGCGCCGCGCGTTCCGCCGAAAAGTGGTGGGCGAAACTGGGATTCAGCGCCCGCAAACGCTGGCTACTGGACTGGAAACACAGCATCGCCAAGCGCGCAGGCGAATTGGCGGAAATCCTGTCCGAGGAAACCGGAAAACCAGCGGCGGACGCGGCAATCGAGGTGATGCACGCCGTCGAGAATCTGGATTGGGCGGCCCGCAACGCTGCGCGCGTGCTGGATCGGCGCAAGCTCGGCTCCACCTGGCTGACCCGCAATCAGCATGCCTCCGTGGGCTATCTGCCGCTCGGCGTGGTCGGTGTGCTCGGACCGTGGAACAACCCGGTGTTCACCCCGATGGGCTCGATCGCCTACGCGATGGCCGCGGGCAATGCCGTCGTGTTCAAACCCGATGAACTCACCACCGGCGTCGGGGTCTGGCTGGCCGACAGCTGGAACAAGCTGGCACCGAATCAGCCTGTGCTGCAGGTTGTTACCGGGGATCACGCCACTACCGCTGCGCTGTGTCGCGCCAAGGTGGACAAAATCGCCTATGCCGGTTCGGATGCGGGCTCGCGCGAGGTGATCACGCTGTGCGCGCAGACCTTGACACCGGTGGTGGTCGAGCGAAACGGCAAGGGCACCATGGTGGTTCACGTCGATGCCAAACTCGACGAGGCCGCCGAGGCCGCGGTGTTCGGCGCGATGGCCAATGCGGGTCAGAACTCCACCGGTATCCAGCGGGCCTATGTCGCCAACTCCGTATACGACCGATTCCTGGAACTGGTGATCGATCAGGCGCGGCGGCTGCGGCCCGGCGCGGATAAGCGCGCGTCCTATGGTCCGATGATTCTGGAATCGCAGGTCGATGTGGTGCGCAAGCAGGTGCGCGACGCGCTGGCCAGGGGCGGGCGCGCGGTGGTGGGCGGCATGGATTCGATTCGCGATCCGTATATCGAACCGATCGTCTTGGCCGAGGTACCGGAGGAGAGCCTCGCGATCACCGGCGAGGGCATCGGGCCGCTGCTGATCGTCAACAGGGTCGCGAATATGGACGAGGCGGCGCAGCGGATCAACGCGGTCGGCAATGGCGTCGCGGTATCGGTGTTCACCCGCGATGTGCACGGTATCGAATCCTTCGCCGAGCAACTGCGGGTCGGCGTCGTGACCATCAATTCCTCGACCACCTACGCCGGAATTCCGGCACTGCCGTTCGGTGGGGTGGGCGAATACGGGCAGGGACACCATCACGGCGACCAGGGACTGCGCGAGTTCAGCCGGACGCTGGCGATCACGAGCAAGCGGTACCGGGCGCCGGTGAATCTGTCCACCTTCGACCGGCATCCACGACATCTGCGCACCGCCAAAGCCATCTTCCGGATGCGACACGGTCGCTCGAGCTGACCCCAAGTGCGCGGATCACGCTATCCGCACCTACAACAGCGCGAGTCCTACGAGCGACATTCGCGGGCCCTCTCGCGTCCGAGCCGCCAAAGCGCATGCGCCACACGCGCGGAACTCGACCATCCCGCGAGCGCGCATCTACTGCCGAACGACCCACCATCACCGACTACCACGAAGCAAGTCCTACAAGCGACGAGTTCGCAGCCGTCCCACACCCGAGCCGTCGAAATACATTCGCCACAAGCACCGAACTCCACCGCCCGGCCCGTACACATCAGGCGCCGAACGCCCGACCCGCACCGACCCCCACGGAGCGAGTCTTACGAGCGACCCGTTCGCGGCCCGTCTCGCGTCCGAGTCGTCGAAGCGCATGCGACGTATCGCGAGTCTCGACGCGCGTGCACCAGGTGCCGAACGATCCGCCGTCAGCGACCACAACGGAGCGAGTCTTACGAGCGACCCGTTCGCGGCCCGTCTCGCGTCCGAGTCGTCGAAGCGCATGCGACGTATCGCGAGTCTCGACGCGCGTGCA
>NZ_JBFANN010000004.1:35858-99545 GCF_040674855.1 Nocardia sp. NPDC049707
CCAGGTGCCGAACGATCCGCCGTCAGCGACCACAACGGAGCGAGTCTTACGAGCGACCCGTTCGCGGCCCGTCTCGCGTCCGAGCCGTCGAAGCGCATGCGCCGCAGGCGCGAGTCTCGACGGCTCGGACGCGAGACTGAAGGGGGCCGCGAACCCGCGGCGCCGCAGGCGCCGCAATTAAACACAGAGCACGGCCTCCATCAGGGCGCAGACTCGGGCCAGTTGTTCGGGGCGGGGGTCGAATTTGGTCAGTCGGCCCACGTCGATCACCTGCGCGATGGCGGCGTGTACGCGGAAGCGCGCCTCCACCGGATCGCCATCGAGCAGATTGGCCCACTCCAGCACGTTCTGGCGCTGGATGGCGCGCAGCTTGTGCTGTTCGGTCTGCGGCAGATTGCTGAATTCGGCGTAGTAGACCGGCATGATCTCCGGCATGGAGAAGGTGAGCCGGGCCTGGCGGTAGGCGATGCGCCGGACCGCGTCGGGACGGCTGGTGGCCTCGGCGAGCGCCTCGGTGATCGCGATGGCCACCCGGTCGCCGGTGCGGAAGAAGGCGGCGGCGAGTAGGTCGGCCTTGCTGGTGAAGTATCGGTAGACGCTGGAGGCATTGATGCCGACGGCCGCGCCGATTTCCTCGATGCTGGCCTCGTGATAGCCCTTGCGACCGAAGATCCGGATCGCCTCGGTGAGCAGCTGTTCGCGTTTCGAGGTGACCGGTAGGCCGCGGGTGACCGGTCCCGGCTCGGGTTCGGTTGGTGCGGGCGGCAGTTCGGCGTGCAGGATCGACCAGCTCATCTCGCGCAGCAGCGGCAGCAGCCGGGCGGTGGCGAGCGCGGTGCGATGCGAGGAGATGCCGGCGATGGCGCTGAGCACCCCGGCGGCGAGCATTGCCACGTCCGCGGGTGGCGCGGTGGGGCGCAGCTGCGCGATCGGTTCGGCCAGCGTCGCGTTGAGCGCGTCGTAGACCTTCCTGATTCGGGCGCGGTCGTCGGCCTCCAGGTAGCGCCGCTCCCAGCGGTACAGCCCGGCCTCGCGCCGGATATCGATGGTGTGTTCGCTGATCGCCTTGATCAGGGCGTCGAGCCTGGCTTCCGGTTCCAGCTGTGGATTGTCCGCCGCCTGCGCGACCTTCAGCAGGTGCAGTGCACCTTCTTCGGCGGCCGCGACCAGCAGCGCGTACTTGTTCGCGAAGTGGCGATACAGCGCGGGTCCCGAGATGCCGACCTCCGCGGCGATCTCGTCGACGCCGACCGGGTAATAGCCGCGTTCGCTGAACGCGCGCGCGGCGGCCCGGATGATCTGGACCTTGCGATCCTTCGGGCGGCGCCGCACCGACTGGGCCGGCTCCGCTCCGGTACCGCTCCCGCCCGCGTCGGACCGGGCGGCAGCAGTGTCGTTTCGAGCGACCCGCAGGCGATCGCCGGCGATGCCGACCTCGCTGCGATCCGCGACCATGTAGCTCTCCGTTCTGGGACGGCGCTGCTGGTTGACAGCACCGGACAATCATCCTAAGTTAACCACAATTCGCAAAGTTAACCACCATACATGTGCATGACCCGCTGAACCCAGACCAGGAGCACCACATGGCCAACTCCGATTCCGCGACCACGCCCGCAGGTTTCAGCGCCGTCCACGACGGCAAGGTGCTCAGGGTCACCCTCACCAACCCCAAGCGCAAGAACGCCATCGACTACGACACGATGGTCGCCCTCGGGGACACCTTCCTCGCCGCCGCCGAGGATCGCTCGGTGCGAGTGATCGTACTGACCGGCGAGGGCGGCGACTTCTGCACCGGCGCCGATCTTGCCGCATCCGCCGCCGAGGGGCAGCGCGGCATCACCTCGGACATGGTGATGGACGCGGCCAACCGGCTCGTGAAAGCCATTGTGGACGCGCCGATTCCGGTCATCGCCCGGGTCAAGGGCGCGGCCGCCGGCGTCGGTGTCGGCATCGCACTGGCCGCCGATCTGGTCTATGCCGCCGAGGATTCCTACCTGCTACTGGCCTTCATCAATATCGGCCTGATGCCCGACGGCGGCGCGGCCGCCATGGTCGCCGCCGCGGCCGGGCGACCGCTGGCCGCCGAAATGGCGCTGCTCGGCGAGCGACTTCCCGCGCCCGCGGCCAAGGCAGCCGGACTGTTCACCGCCGTGGTCGCGGCGGACGAACTCGACGCCAAGGTCGAGGCAGCGGCCGCCAAGATCGCCGCGGGTCCGCGCCGCGCCCTCGAACTGACCAAGCAGGCACTCAACGCCGCCACTCTCACGGCACTGGATTCCGCACTCGCCGCCGAAAAGACAGGCCAGAGCGAGCTCCTCCAATCCCCGGACTTCTTCGAGGGCGCCACCGCGATGCTCACCAAGCGTAAGCCGGTCTTCGCGGAGTGACCGCGCGGCCACACTCAGCTTGGTTGACCCGAATCATTCGATATCAGGCCCGGTTTCGTCGAGCGCGGAGGCGAAGTCGAAACCAACCCAACGGTTTCGATTCGTCCAGCCGACCAGGTCGTAGCGCCAGCGGAACGGCCAGGTCCGCGCGACGGTATTGAACAGGACTGCACCGAGAGCGGTGTAGTCGTCGTGGGTGGAGAGCAGGGCCCGCTGGCCGCGGGCAGCGGCGCCGAAGAACGCGTCGAACATGGCAATGGACTGTTCGGTGGTGAGGCGGCCCATGCCCCACAGGCCGCGGATACGCATCCAGTACACCAGTCGGGCCTGCCGCGGCCAGAGTTCGACAATGGGGTCGCTGCCTGCCCGGAGGGCGGTGACGACCGTGTCGACCAAGGCCAGGGAGCCGGCCACGCTGTAGCCGGTGCAGGGATGCATCATGCCGCCGCGGGAGCCGAACGGAATCGCCTGGGCCGTCCCCTTTTTCGGCGGTGACTGGTCCAGTGGGTAGTGCGCGGCCTCCGTCGGCTCGGTGCCGGTGAGCCGAATGCCGTGTGCGGCAAGCCGGTTCAGTGTGCGCCTGCGCAACTCGTGCTGCGGCATACCGCCGCGCAGGCCGAGGCTGGTCTCCTCGAAGATCACCGTGCCGTCACCGAGTGGGACGGAATAGAGGAACGACGGCGGCGCATCGGGTCCCGCGCCGTTCTCCGGACGCCAATCGAGCAGCAGTCCTTCGCCCTCGGTCACCATCGGTGCGGCGGTTTCGGCATCGACGAAGATGCCGTGCGCGCTGGCCGCGCGGCGCTGTCCGAGCGTCGGTAGCCCGCGAGTATCGAAAACCGTTGCGGCCCTGAGGATCGTGGCGTCGGCGAGTTCGACCTCATTGGCCTCGACGCGAGTGGCCCGCCCGGCGACGACGGTGGCATCGTCGAGTGGTAACGCATCGCGCAGCGCGGTCTTCGAGAGCACGCAGTAAGGGCGGTCGATCCGATGTTCGGACCTCGTCCAGACCGCCGGCCTGGGGATGCGCGCGGCAATGGTGCTCGGCGGCAGCCAGTCCGGCAGCTCATCGATCCAGCAGGAGAACGTGGGTGGCCAGAGCCGGTCCGGTCGCGGATCGACGGTGGCGACGCGGAATCCGGCTCGCATCGCGCGATGGGCCAGCGCCCGCCCGGTCGGGCCGAGTCCGACCACGCAGAGGTCGAACTCACGGCCCGCCCTGTCGCTCATAGTCCGCATTCAATCCGCTCCGATCGCGCCACGGCAACAACGACGCACCTACTTGGGTGAAACCCAGGTGGTGATATCGGCGTGCACGACCTCGAGGCCGTGCTTGTCGTAGATGGCGACCGGGACCACGAGTTCTTGCCCCTCGGTGATCTGCGTGAAGTCGGGCACCTCGGCCAGTTCCGCTATCGCGCGCAGACCGGTCTCGGCCTTGGCCAGGTACCGCACATTCATCGCCTTGGGAATCCAGCGGTGGGTGTCGGGCACCGTGGCCTCGCTCAGCATGCCCATGGCCACCTCGGCCAGGTTGCAGGCCGCGATCGCGTGGAAGGTGCCCAGGTGGTTGTGGATGCCGAACCACTTCGGCGAGGTCACCTCGCATAGTCCTGGCTCCAACCGCACGACGCTCGGCAGCACCGTCCCGAAGTAGGGCACCCGGGCCACCATGCCCAGCGAGAACAGGGTGTGCCCCAGCCTGTTGTCCGGCAGCTTGTTCCAGATGCGATGGGTCGTGGTCGGTTTCGTCATACCCATATCTTACTCGGAAGTAAGTTCGAGCGGCGGCTGCTGGCCGCCGGTGTGTATCCGCCTCCTGGTCGGTACCCGCCGCCCGGCGGGTACCGTCCATGTTCATCCGCGACCAGTTGGTCTCGGCGCGCCCGGGATTCACGCCCTGACCTGCCGAGAAGGCGTTGGCAGGGGGCGGATTTGAAGTCGCCAACGCGGTCGGGCATACTGTTCGGGTTGCCTTGCACCAGGTCATGCCGTTAAGCGGTTGTGGCGGGTGGCGAGGCGAGCAACACCCAATCGTGTACCTCGCTGGACTTTCAGCGTGGGTGCGTCCGGGACAACGTTCCAGGCCAGGTGAAGTTCCGAACCAGGGCCAAGGAATGAGCGGCTGCGTTGAATTCCGATCGAAGATCGGCGCGACACGCCCGACCGCGTGGACCGGAGAACCATGACAGATGAACAGCGGCGAGGATCGGGCCTGCCCGATCGCGGTCTCACTGTGTTGGATCTGCCCGAGCGGGGCCTTGCGTGATTACGCAGGCTGCCTCTTCCGGGTCTGACCCACTCGGGCTGGGACGTCTTCGTGTGTTCGGGCTGTGCAATTGAAGGTGGTGCGGAACCCGGCTTCCGGACCACGAACGATAAGCGGAGAAAAGGACACTTAGCGTGGCGGGACAGAAGATCCGCATCAGGCTCAAGGCCTATGACCACGAAGCGATCGACGCGTCCGCGCGCAAGATCGTGGAGACGGTGACCCGCACCGGGGCCCGTGTGGTCGGGCCGGTGCCGTTGCCGACCGAAAAGAACGTGTACTGCGTCATCCGTTCGCCGCACAAGTACAAGGACTCGCGCGAGCACTTCGAGATGCGGACGCACAAGCGGCTGATCGACATCCTCGACCCGACGCCGAAGACGGTTGATGCCCTCATGCGCATCGATCTCCCGGCCAGCGTCGACGTCAACATTCAGTGACGGGGACTCGAATCATGACTGATAACAAGAACAGGCCAGCGGCGGGCATCCTGGGCACCAAGCTCGGCATGACCCAGGTGTTCGACGACAACAACCGCGTCGTCCCCGTGACCGTGATCAAGGCCGGACCGAACGTCGTCACCCAGATCCGCACCGTGGAGCGCGACGGCTACAGCGCCGTCCAGGTCGCCTTCGGCGCCATCGACCCGCGCAAGGTGAACAAGCCGGTCTCCGGCCAGTTCGCCAAGGCCAGTGTCACCCCGCGCCGCCACGTCGTCGAGATCCGGGTCGCGGACGCCTCCACCTTCGAGGTCGGCCAGGAGATCAACGCCGACGTCTTCGAAGAGGGCACCTACGTCGACGTCACCGGCACCAGCAAGGGCAAGGGCTTCGCCGGCACCATGAAGCGCCACGGCTTCCGTGGTCAGGGCGCTTCGCACGGTGCCCAGGCGGTGCACCGTCGCCCGGGTTCCATCGGTGGTTGCGCCACTCCCGGCCGCGTGTTCAAGGGCATGCGCATGTCGGGTCGGATGGGTAACGACCGCGTCACCACGCAGAACCTGTCGGTTCACAAGGTGGACACCGAGAACGGCCTGCTGCTGATCAAGGGCGCGATCCCGGGTCGCAAGGGCGGCGTCGTGATCGTCAAGAGCGCAGTGAAGGGTGGTGCGCACGCATGACCAGCGTCGAGAAGAAGACCAACCTGACCCTCCCGGTCAAGGAACTCGGCGGCAAGACCAACGGCACCGTCGAGCTCCCCGCGGAGATCTTCGATGTCACCGCGAACATCTCGCTGATGCACCAGGTCGTCGTCGCGCAGCTCGCCGCCGCACGCCAGGGCACGCACGCGACGAAGACGCGTGGCGAGGTCTCCGGTGGTGGCAAGAAGCCGTACCGCCAGAAGGGCACCGGCCGCGCCCGTCAGGGTTCGACCCGCGCGCCGCAGTTCACCGGCGGTGGCACCGTGCACGGTCCGCAGCCGCGTGACTACAGCCAGCGCACCCCCAAGAAGATGATCCGCGCCGCGCTGCGTGGCGCCCTCTCGGATCGTGCGCGCAACGAGCGCATCCACGTGATCACCGAACTGGTCTCGGGGCAGACCCCGTCGACCAAGACCGCGAAGTCCTTCCTGTCCGAGCTGTCGGACCGGAAGAAGTTCCTGCTCGTCCTGGGACGTGAGGACATCGCGGGCTGGAAGAGCGTGCAGAACCTGGATTTCGTGCACCCGATCGCGCCGGATCAGCTCAACACCTACGACGTGCTGGAAAGCGACGAAGTGGTGTTCAGTGTCGAGGCCTTGAACGCCTTCGTGCACGGCCCCGCCGAATCCGCACAGGAGGAGAGCAAGTGACCACGATCGCCGACCCCCGCGACATTCTGCTGGCGCCGGTCATCTCGGAGAAGTCCTACGGACTGATCGAGGAAGGTACCTACACCTTCATCGTGCACCCGGATTCCAACAAGACGCAGATCAAGATCGCCGTCGAGAAGGTCTTCGGTGTGAAGGTGACCAGCGTCAACACCGCCAACCGTCAGGGCAAGCGCAAGCGGACCCGCTTCGGTTACGGCAAGCGCAAGGACACCAAGCGCGCGCTCGTGACCATCTCGGCCGACAGCAAGCCCATCGAGATCTTCGGAGGCCCGGTCGCGTAAGCGCCTGGGATTCCAGAAAGCAGAGAAGAACTCATGGCAATCCGTAAGTACAAGCCGACTACGCCGGGCCGTCGTGGCTCCAGCGTCTCGGACTTCGCTGAGATCACTCGGTCGACCCCCGAGAAGTCGCTGATCCGCCCGCTGCACAGCAAGGGTGGCCGCAACGCGCACGGTCGCATCACCACCCGCCACCGCGGTGGCGGCCACAAGCGTGCCTACCGTCTGATCGACTTCCGTCGGCTGGACAAGGACGGCGTCCCGGCCAAGGTCGCGCACATCGAGTACGACCCGAACCGCACCGCCAACATCGCGCTGCTGCACTACCTGGACGGCGAGAAGCGCTACATCATCGCCCCCAAGGGCGTGGTGCAGGGCACCCCGATCGAGTCCGGCCCCACCGCCGACATCAAGCCGGGTAACAACCTGCCGCTGCGCAATATCCCGACCGGTACCACGATCCACAATGTGGAGCTGCGTCCGGGCGGTGGCGCCAAGCTGGCCCGTGCCGCCGGCATGAGCATCCAGCTGCTCGGTAAGGAAGGCCCCTACGCCACGCTGCGTATGCCCTCCGGTGAGATCCGTCGTGTCGACGTGCGCTGCCGCGCCACCGTCGGCGAGGTCGGCAACGCCGAACAGTCGAACATCAACTGGGGTAAGGCCGGCCGCATGCGCTGGAAGGGGCGTCGCCCCACGGTCCGTGGTGTCGTCATGAACCCGGTCGACCACCCGCATGGTGGTGGTGAAGGCAAGACCTCCGGTGGTCGCCACCCGGTCTCGCCGTGGGGTCAGCCGGAAGGCCGCACCCGCAAGCCCAACCGTCCGAGCGACAAGCTCATCGTCCGCCGTCGCAAGACCGGCAAGAAGCGCTGAAGGAGGAGGTAAGAAATGCCACGCAGCCTCAAGAAGGGCCCGTTCGTCGACGACCACCTCCTCGCGAAGGTGGACGTACAGAACGAAAAGGGCAGCAAGCAGGTCATCAAGACCTGGTCCCGTCGTTCGACCATCATCCCCGATTTCATCGGTCACACCTTCGCCGTCCACGACGGCCGCAAGCATGTGCCGGTGTTCGTGTCGGAGTCCATGGTCGGCCACAAGCTGGGTGAGTTCGCGCCCACCAGGACGTTCAAGAGCCACGTCAAGGAAGACCGGAAGAGCAAGCGGCGATGACCACTGAGACTCAGAACCCGACTGCGCGCGCGACCGCCAAGCATGTTCGCGTGACCCCGATGAAGGCTCGTCGTGTCGTGGACCTGGTCCGCGGCAAGCGGGTCGAGGACGCCCTTGCGATCCTGAAGTTCGCGCCGCAGGCCGCGAGCGAGCCGGTTGCCAAGGTCGTGGCCAGCGCCGCGGCGAACGCCGAGAACAACCTCGGTCTGAACCCGTCGACCCTGGTCATCTCGACCGCCTACGTCGACGAAGGCGCGACCATGAAGCGGTTCCAGCCGCGTGCCCAGGGCCGTGCGTTCCGGATTCGCAAGCGCACCAGCCACATCACCATCGAGGTCGAGAGCGTGCCCACCGCCGGTGGATCCACTCGTAACCGCCGGAAGGGAGGGGCAAAGTAAATGGGACAGAAGATCAATCCCCATGGCTTCCGCCTCGGTATCACCACCGACTGGAAGTCGCGTTGGTACGCGGACAAGCAGTACGCGGACTACGTGAAGGAAGACGTCGCCATCCGCAAGCTCCTGGCCACCGGCATGGAGCGGGCAGGCATCTCCAAGGTGGAGATCGAGCGCACCCGTGACCGGGTTCGCGTCGACATCCACACCGCGCGTCCGGGCATCGTCATCGGTCGCCGCGGCGCCGAGGCCGATCGCATCCGCGCCGAGCTGGAGAAGCTCACCGGCAAGCAGGTGCAGCTGAACATCCTCGAGGTCAAGAACCCGGAGTCGGATGCGCAGCTCGTCGCCCAGGGTGTGGCCGAGCAGCTGTCCAACCGGGTGGCGTTCCGTCGCGCGATGCGCAAGGCCATTCAGTCGGCCATGCGTTCGCCGAACGTCAAGGGCATCCGGGTGCAGTGCTCGGGCCGCCTCGGTGGCGCCGAAATGTCGCGCTCGGAGTTCTACCGTGAGGGTCGCGTCCCGCTGCACACGCTGCGCGCGGATATCGACTACGGCCTCTACGAGGCCAAGACCACCTTCGGTCGCATCGGCGTGAAGGTCTGGATCTACAAGGGCGACATCGTCGGTGGCAAGCGTGAGGTCACGGCCGCGGCCGCGCCCTCGGCTGGTGACCGCCGCGAGCGTCGGGAGCGGCCGAGCCGCCCGCGTCGGTCCGGTTCCGCAGGCACCACCGCGACCAGCACCGAGGCCGGGCGGGCAGGCGCTGCTACCGCGGTCGCCGACGCCCCGGCAGAAAAACAGGAGGGCTGACGCATGTTGATGCCACGGAAGGTCAAGCACCGGAAGCAGCATCACCCGGGCCGCAGCGGCATGGCCAAGGGCGGTACTTCGGTCGCGTTCGGTGAATTCGGCATCCAGGCTCTCGAGCCCGCCTACGTCACCAACCGGCAGATCGAGTCCGCGCGTATCGCGATGACCCGCCACATCAAGCGTGGCGGCAAGATCTGGATCAACATCTACCCGGATCGCCCGCTCACCAAGAAGCCGGCCGAAACCCGCATGGGTTCCGGTAAGGGTTCGCCGGAGTGGTGGGTCGCGAACGTCAAGCCCGGACGCGTGATGTTCGAAATGAGTTACCCCAACGAGGAGACCGCTCGTGAGGCGCTGCGCCGCGCGATGCACAAGCTCCCCATGAAGTGCAGGATCGTGACCAGGGAGGAGCAGTTCTGATGGCTACCGGTACACCGGCCGCAGAGCTCCGCGAGCTCAACGAAGAGGAGCTCGTCGCCCGCCTGCGCGAGTCGAAGGAAGAGCTGTTCAATCTGCGCTTCCAGATGGCGACGGGTCAGTTGGACAACAACCGTCGCCTGCGCGTCGTGCGTCACGAGATCGCGCGCATCTACACGGTCATGCGCGAGCGTGAGCTCGGCCTGGCCTCGGCACCCGCTGGCAAGGGAGATGCGGCATGAGTGAAGAGAAGGTGACCCCCGAGGTCAAGCGCGGTACCCGTAAGGTCCGCATCGGCTACGTGGTCTCGGACAAGATGAACAAGACCATCGTGGTCGAGCTGGAAGACCGCACGCGGCACAAGCTGTACGGCAAGATCATTCGCTCCACCACCAAGGTGAAGGCGCATGACGAGAACGAGATCGCCGGTGTCGGCGACCGCGTTCAGCTGATGGAGACCCGCCCGCTGTCGGCCACCAAGCACTGGCGGCTGGTCGAGGTCCTGGAGAAGGCCAAGTAAGCCTTTCTCCGGCGCTGAAGCAAAGGCCCGCTTCCTTTTCAGGAAGCGGGCCTTTTTCATCTTCGGTCGGCGGGTTCGGATTATTCAGCTATTGATCGCCGCCCGGCCGATTGATCCAGCGCGCTTCGCAGGTCCAGCGTCCGAGGCTTGCCGGTGCGGCCTGCCGTCGCGAGCTTGTCGACCTGCGGCAAGGTATTTGCTGGTGCACGATTGGGCACCGAACGTCGGCGAAGGCGACAAGATTCTCTCTGTATTCGACTGTGGTGACCGCGGATCCGATCAGCGAGCCATCCTCCTCCAGGAGACCGAGTTCGACTGTTGGGCGTGGTCATGTCATTGCCACTGTGCTGACCAATCTGATCGCTATCGTGGTGGGTTGCCTTGTCGAAGCTCGGCGACTACGTCATCCCGCGGCCTGGCGCCGACTATGCCAACCGCATATCGCGCGAGGCCGTGCCGTCTACTTCGAACATCGTGAACACGCACCGCACTACCCGCTGTGACCCAGCCTCGCGTAGCTAATTGGTTGCGAGTGCGCCAGCCGGTCGAATCATGGGATTAATCGGTGGCGTACGGGTGGGTGGGCATGAGACGCTCAGTTGAGTGCGGTCCTATCGGGTGGTGCTGGCGAACTCGGCGGTGCGTAATGTGCTGCTGCTCGGGGTGTTGGTTCGAATTCCGTTCTTCGCCGGGTCGGTATTGCTCGCACTGCATGTGGTGCAGACCCTGCACGGGTCGTATGGGCAGGCCGGTGCGCTGAGTTCGATTGTCACGCTGTGTGTTGCGGCCAGTGGGCCGTGGCGTGGGCGGATGCTGGATCGGTTCGGATTGCGGCGCACGATTCTGCCCTCGATCGTGGTCGGGGCGGTGTGCTGGTCGATCGCGCCGTTTGTCGGGTACGCGGCGTTGTTGGTGCTCGCGGCGGTCGCCGGGCTCTTCGATATTCCGATCTTCACGGTGGTGCGGCAGGCCGTGATCGCGGCAACCTCCGAGCAGACGCGGCAACCGGCGCTGGCACTGGAATCGGTGTCGGTGGAGATGGCCTTCATGGTCGGGCCGGTGCTCGGCATCGCCGCCGCGACCGCATGGTCGACGACGCTGACCCTGTTCGGGATGCAGATGGGGCTGGTGCTGGCGGGCGTCTTCGTGTGGGTGCGCAATCCGCCGCTGCGCTCCGATGACAAGGCCGAGGTCGCGCCGGTACGGCGGCGTGAATGGTTCCGGCTCGAGTTCATTGCGCTGTGTATCGGTGCGAGTGTGGCGGTCGCGGTGCTCGCGGGTTCGGAATTGACCTTCGTCTCCGCCATGCGCGAGTTCGGTGCGCAGCGGTGGCTCGGCGTGGTCATGGCGGTGTGGGGTTTCGGTTCGCTGGTCGGCGGGCTCGTCTACGGGGCGCTGCACCGATCCTTTTCGACGTTCGTGCTGCTCGCCGGACTCGGCGCCGTCACCATCCCGATGTGCTTCGCTGTCGGTCCGCTCTCGCTCGGCATCGCCGGGCTCATCGCCGGAGCACTCTGTGCGCCAACACTTGTCGCATCCGTTGCCCAGTTGAGCCGGATCGTTCCCGAAGCCGGGCGCGGCGAGGCGATCGGCTGGCACGGTGCCGCGATGACCCTCGGCAATGGCATCGGCACTTCCCTCTGCGGTGTCGCCATCGACGCCGGTGGATTCCCGGCCGGTTTCGCGGCGGCCTCGGCACTCGGGCTCGGACTCGGAATCGGGCTGGCATCGCTGGTCAAAGTGGTACAGCGCGTCGACCGAGAAGGGCAGCAAGCCGGGGCGCGCTGAAATCGCTCGACCGCGGTCTTGCGTTATACGTATACATCTACTTATAGTGATTCTCGACGGGCGACGCCGAGCCGGCTCGGGGCGACCGGAAACAGCAGATCACTTCACCGCAGCGGACCGAATCGGGGTCCGCTGTCGTCAATCCCATGCTTAATTGCATATCTATTGATGAGATGGGGAATCATGAACGTGGATTCGCATACGTCCGCCGATGCCGGCACCGCTTCGGAGGTGGCCGCGATCACTATCGATAAGAGCGCATCGGATATGCGGGATGTGCTGCTCAAAGTCGGTCCCGGCGGTGCGCGCAGGCAGCGTTTCGTCGGGCGCAAGCTCGGTGAGACCCGGGAATTCACCAAGGCTGGAATCGAGGTGGTCCGGGTCTACCGGAGCCGCAAGGGCAAGTACGTCGTGCATCGGCAGCAGGCCGCCTGGGTGGACTTCGCACTGACGAACTGGACCAGGGATCTGAAGAACTGGCGCGAGATCTTCGACGTCGACGACCAGACCTGGGGCGACTACACGGTGGACATCGTCGACTCGGTCGAGGAACTCGCCGGGCGGGTGCCGGCGCGCATCTACCGCGAACTCGTCCGCCCCGAGGCGAGTCCGACAATCGACGAACTCGACATCTGAGACCGATCCGCTCGCACGGACCTCGAAAGGACTTCTCCCACATGTTCGCTCGATTGGGCGCGATCGTTGTGCACAACCCGTGGAAGGTGATCGGTCTCTGGCTGCTCATCGTCGTCGCGGTGGTGGCCACGGCGCCGCAACTGAAATCGACCACCGACCAGGCCGAATTCCTGCCATCGCATTACGAGTCGATCCAGGCAATGCAATTGCAGCAGCAGGCATTTCCGCAGCAGCAGGCGCCCGCGGCGCTGCTCGTCTTCGTCCGCGCGGACGGCGCACCACTGTCCGAGGCCGATTCGGCGAGCGTGACGACGATCGCGTCGAAGCTCAATGACGCGCGAATCAAGGACGTCATCGGCATCCAAGCCGTACCGGCTTCGGAGAACCGGTTGGTGCAGATCGCCGCCGTGCAAATGACGAAGGTAACCGATGCGGCCGATACCACGCAGAGCGATGCGGTCAAGAAGCTGCGGGACGCATTGCGGGATCAGGTGCGGGGTACAGATCTGAAGGCGGGCGTCACCGGCCAGGCCGCGCAGGTGCTGGATCAGACCGAATCCGGCCAAAAGGGTATGGCCATCATCGGTATCGCGACGGTGGTGCTGATTCTGGTGCTGCTGCTGATCATCTTCCGCAGTCCGGTGATCGCGCTGCTGCCGATTGTCGTGATCGGTGCGATCTCCGGCACCGTCAGTGGCCTGATCGGGATGGTCAGCGAGGTCTTCGACCTGAAGATCGACAGTTCGGTGAACTCCATACTGCTGGTGGTGCTGTTCGGTGTCGGTACCGATTACATCCTGTTCCTGATGTTCCGGTACCGGGAGCGATTGCGGGCCGGTGAGGATCCGAAGACGGCGATGGTCAGTGCGGTCGCCAAGGTCGGCGAGGCGATTACCTCGGCGGCGGGTGCGGTCATCATCGCGTTCATGGCGCTGATCTTGTCGACGCTCGGCATGTTCCGCGCGCTCGGTCCGGCGCTGGCGATCGCCGTCGCGGTGGCGCTGATTGCCGGTCTCGCGCTGGTGCCCGCCGTGGTTTCGCTGTTGGGCACCAAGGTGTTCTGGCCGTCGAAGGCGTGGCAGCAGGAGCCGAAGGGTGCGCGCTTCGGTGCGATCGGCGCGGCGATGGGGCGGCGGCCCGGTACGTTCGCTGTGGTTTCCGGTGGGCTCCTGCTGGCCCTCGGGGTTTTGGCGTTCGGCTTCCATCCGACATTCGATCTGAGCTCGGGCTCGACCTCGGATTCCGCCGAATCGACGGTCTACAGTAAAGAATTGCTGAAGGGGATGCCCGCCGGGGCTACCCAGCCATCCGAGGTGCTGTTGCATTCGACTACCGGGGCACCGCTCGACGATGACCAGCTCACCGCCTACCGAGCCGTGCTCGCCGCGGTGCCGGGTGTGAATCAGGTTGCGGCGCCGATGGTATCGAACGATCGACTGGCGGCCGACTTCCAGGTGACCCTCACTGATGCGCCGGAATCGGATGCTGCGCTCGATACGGTGCGTGTTCCGCTGCGGGATACCGCGCACTCGATGGCACCCGCGGGCACTACCGCAGTGGTGGGTGGCATCTCGTCGGTGTACGTCGACTTCCAGGACGCGATGGTGCACGACTACAAGATCGTATTCCCGGTGGCGGCGATTCTGATCATGATCGTGCTCGCGCTGCTGCTGCGCAGTCTGGTGGCGCCGTGGTACCTGATGGCCTCGGTCTTCCTCGGCTTCGCTGCGACGCTCGGTGCCGCGGTAGTGGTTTTCCAGCACTTCCAGGGCAATTCCGGACTGATCTTCCACCTGCCGGTGATCATGTACCTGTTCGTGGTTGCCCTCGGCACCGACTACAACATTCTGATGGTCGCTCGCCTGCGGGAGGAGGCGCGGGCCGGGCACGAGCCGAAACAGGCTGCGGCCCTCGCGGTTCGGCATACCGGTCCGACGGTTGCCGCGGCGGGGGTGATCCTGGCGGGCACCTTCGCATCGATGATGCTGGCGGGCAACAATGTGCTGTCGCAGATGGGCTTCGCGATCTCGGTGGGTATTGCGATCGCCGCATTCGTCATGGCGATGTTCTTCACCCCGGCGGTGACCGCACTGATCGGACACCGCGCGTGGTGGCCGGGGCATGGCGACCGGGATTCGAAGGGCACGTCCGAGGGGAAGTTGCAGGATGCGCGCTGGGATCAGTACGCGTACTCGGATACGTAATACAGCCAGGGAGCCGCAGTGCCGCTACAACCCGGGTACTCCGATAAGTTCCGCCGCTGAGTGAACAAGGCCGTCCGACTCGAAACATCCGAGTCGGACGGCCTTTACACTTCCCGTCTCCGGTCAGATTTGTTGTCGCGTACCCAGTGACTACCTCACAGTGAAGATCAACGAACTCCACATCATCACCGCCGACGTCGCCGAAACCGCCCGCAGCACGCTCGTCATCGGCGCCAAACCGACAGCGCGAAACATACTGCCGCCGAGGATGTCTCGCGGATGATCGTATCCGGACACTGCTACGAGTTGCCCGAATTGTCGCACGCGCACACTCATGATCCGAAACATCGTGCAATGCCCGAACCACTGGTGAGCGTGCTCAATCGACCGCTGCCGAGCGACCGCTGAACTTGTCGACAAAATTGGTACGAAACGTCAGGTGTCCCTGGCACAGTGCTCGATATGACCGACTCCGAAGCCAAGGCGGACCTGCATCGCTACCTGCGCTACGCCCGCGAAGCCATGCTGTGGAAGCTCGACGGCCTGTCCGAATACGACGTGCGCCGGCCTATGACTCCCACTGGCACGAATCTGCTCGGCCTGGTGAAACACCTCGGCACCGTCGAGTTCGGCTACTTCGGTGATACTTTTGCCCGCCCGTACGACGAACCCATCACCGAACAGGACTTCGCGGCCGACCCTACAGCCGACATGTGGGCAACCCTCGAGGAATCACGGGCGGACATCATCGAGTTGCCAACAACGTGAGATCAACGCTGTGATTGTTCCAGTTGGGATCAGCCGTGTCGCTCCAGGAATGGCGACGGATCGGCCATCGACACTGATTGCTGTTGCAGCAATGGTGTTGTCGGCGAGACCGCCGTCTGTCCATCCCCAGATGGTTTGAGATTCGAGCTCGAGCAGTTCGAGTGCATCCACGATCCGGAGTGTAGACATCGTCGACCGCAGCAGCGATTGAATATTGTTGCCCTGCACGAGTTTACCGAATGCGCCGGCACGTCGTCCCGATCTTCGTGGTGCCGAGCATGGTTGTCGATGTAGGACCGCGGGCTTATTCCGCGCTCCCTGCCAATTCCTCGTACAACCCTTCCAGTGCAGTGTGGTCGTCCTCGGTACCGATGTGCGGAGCGGCGAACCAGCGCGCGTACTCGGCGATCTCGGAAAGCCGCCAGTCCAGCGCGAACAGCTCTACCATCGCGAGGTCGGGGCGCAACAGGGCGTTTCCCGCAGCGAGCAGATCTGCGTAGTCCCGTTCGGGCGGCGCGAGAGCCAGCGACTCCCAATCGACCAACTTCAACCCGTCGGCGGTCATGACCTGGTTGTCGTTGTGCGGCTCGCCGTGTGTCGGCACCCACGAGTCCTGTCGGGAGAATGCTACGTCCGCCAGTTCCAGGTAGCGGTCAGTCCAGCGCTCGAGCGCATCATCGTGTGCGGCAAGGGCGAGTCGTGCTTGCTCTGCCAGCGGGCCGCTCGTCCAGGGCTCGGCAGTGTGAGCTCGCAACTCATCGGCGAACTCAGGACCGACCCGCGGCGTCCAAAACCGCAGGCCATCGGGTGGTGCAGCGCGATGCAGCGCGGACAACGCGAGAACGACCTCCCGGACATGCCGGAGCTCGCGGGCCTCCGCCTCGGTAGGGCTGCGGCCCTGCAGCCACGGCGTCACGCTGAGCACGCCGAACCCGACATCGATCGTGAACCGCCCGGAGTGGGCAGGCAACGGCGCACACGCCGCGTCCAGGCCAGCGGCGGCCAGTGCGGCAGCCCCCGCGTAGGCCGCCTCTAGCGACGTCGCGGTGTGCCGGGGCTCCAACTGGTCCAGCGTCACGAACAAAGTGGCGCCTCCACCGATCGCCCGCCAGTGGTGCGCGCCGAACCCCCACGGCAGATAGCTGATATCGGCAATCTCGGGCAGCCAGTGCGTAGCGACCGCATGCGCGATCGCCTCGTCACTGATGAAGGAAGGACGGGAGAACACAAGATCGAATTCTAGGAAGCACGCACACGCACAAGCATGGGGATTTCGCTGTACGGCCGCTGGTCAGACATACCCGCCCGACGGCGATGTGACGGCACGATCGCACGTTCGGCGTATTCGGCAATAGCCTCGGCGCCTTGGCGAGGTAGTCACTGGGTATGCGTGAGCGCGGGAGCACTCGAGGCCGGGCTTGCGACGGCGGCGGTTCAGCTGCTGATGGCGTAGGGGCGGCGGACTCGCCTGGCGAACTCCAGGACCTGGGCGATTGCGGTGCGGGACAGGCCGACTTCCGCGCCGATGCTGGTGGGTGTCCACGATTGATCGGCGAGCATGAGGATTTCGGCGAGCTGCTCCACCGGGATGACCGAAAGGCCGCGACCCGCGATCGCGCGGGCGACCGACCATACCTCGATATCATCGCTCCCGGACCCGACATTCTCGGTCAGCAGATTCTCGGCCGAAAGTGATTGCACGACTTCGCTGATCACCTCGCTGGTGGTGCGACGAGTCGCGTCATCCGAAACGAGCTGCCTGACCTCGGCATCCGCGGTGTGGTGCTCGGGATCGGTTGCGGAGTCGTCCGTGGGCGAAGTAGGGCGGCCATCGATTGCCCGCGTGATGCGTTCCGCCGGCGTCGCGGAACCTTGGTTGGTGCGCTGGGGTTCGGCGGGTGCGCTTGTGCGCGTCACGGTTTCGAGATGGGTGGCGGATTTTGCCAGGTGGGAAGCATCGCCTGGTGCGCTTGTGCGTGTGGAGTTCTCGGCGCGAGTGCTGGACTTCGCTGGGGTGGGAGCGCCCGCGGGCGCGCTGGTGTGCGTGCGGGTTTCGGCACCAGTGCTGGAATTCGCTGGGTGGGAAGCATCAGCTACCGGGCCCGTGGACGCGTTGCGAGATGCCGTGGCGCGACTCGTGTCGGCCTCTGCACGGTCTGCGGTCGCGTCGACGGTGTCGTAACCTGCTTCGACAGCCGCGGCATCGAAGATACTCAGCTGCGACTGCACTGCGTTGGTCCGCGATTCCGCCTTTCCGACAACAGAAGCCGTGCGCGCACCGCGAGCTGGAGCGATCGTCGTGGCATCGGACTCGAAGCCGGAACCAACGTGCTGGTCCGACGCGCTGGCGTCAGCCGCCGCTGCGGTCGGGAGATCGTCGCTGCTGGTAGGAAGAGTTGCGCGATCGGCAGATGCAGGCGCCGTACGGACCGCCACACCGCTGGTATCGGAAGCCGCGTGCTCGCGAGCGGAAGCAGCAGTCGGGGAGGCAATTCCGATGTTGGTGGCAGTTGTGCGCCCGTCATGGGTGTTGGCGGCGTTCGGTGTACCTGTCGGGGCCTGGTGGCCGGTGGCAGCGAAGGTTGTCCGCACATCGGCCGCGGACCGGCTGGCGAATCCAGTGTCGGCGAAAGTCGTGCGTTCTTCGGCGGCGATTGCCGATGCGGTCTGGGGTTCGAAGCCGGCGGTGGCTACAGTCGCGTCCTCGTCGGGGGTGTTGGTGGCGTTCGGTGTATCTGTCCGGGTCTCGTGGCCGGTGGCGGCCATGGCTGTGCGCTCGTCGGTTGCGGTCTGGGGGGTGGATCCATCGGTGACGGTTGTGTGCTCGTCGCGGGTGTTGGCGGCGCTCGGCGCTGCTGTCTGGGTTTCGAGGCCGGTGGTGGCGAATGTGGTCTGCTCGTCGGCAGCGTTCTGGGGGGTGAATTCGGTTGCGGCACTGGGTGTGTGCTCGATGAGGGCGCGCGCTGGGACCGTCGGGGAATCGATGCGCGTGGTGGCATGGGGTGCGCTCGCGCTGACGCTCGCAGCGGTGTCGGGTGCTACGCGGTGGTCGAAGTGGGGAGCGTGAAATACGTTCTCGCCGACGGGGTTTTCGGGAGCTGTCGAAGCATGGGCAGGCAGCGTGCCAGTGGCGGTGTCGGTGAATGTCTGCGCGTCATGGAGCGATTCCGATGCACGCACGGCGCGGCCCTGCCGGTAGTCGTCGCCGCTCGGGATCGGTTGGGTGCGACGGCCGTTGGTCGAGCGGGTGCTCTGGGCGTATACGAGGGTTTCTGTGCAATCGAGGCGTGCGACGGGGACCGGGTCGGGTTGGGCTGCGCGCATTGCCGCCTCGGCGACGTGGGCGTCCATCTCGACTGGGAATCGGACGCCGGCTTGGTCGAGGAGGGGATCGAAACCCTTGGCGGCGAGTAGTTCTCGGCGGTCGGTGGGCTCATCGGCGCGGAAGGTATCGATGGGCGCGCCGCGTTCGGTGGTGACCCGGTGCCGGGGTGGCAGGTCGGGTTCGTCCTCGACCACTGGAACACCGTCGATGAGCATGGCGTAGCGCGCGGAAACCCAGGCATGCAACCAGATCACGACGCCGACCATGACGGGGGCGATCGCGTATTCGGCCGCCTGGCCGAACGAGCCGGCGGCCAGGTGCGGGCCCGTGTTGAGTGCGACGGTCGTGCCGAGCAGCGCGGTCTCGAAGAAGACGACCTTGCCCCGATCGAGTTCGCGGCCCCAGCGGGCGGCCGTCGTCGCGGCCACCATGATGGTGATGATCGGGATCGAGATCATCGCCTCGATCCCATAGCTCAACCAATACAGCGGATCCGCCATATTCCCGCTGGGCACCAGGTTGTGCTGCACATTCACCCCGGCCCACACCATGCCGAGCACCACGACGGCGATCAGCGCACGCGAGGACCATTCGGCCCGGCGGTACAACTGGGCAAGGCGCGCGTCCTGATTCGAGACCCGCCGCCGCGCTGCCAGTGCGCGCCGATGCCAGCGCGCGTCCGCGTCGTCGGCGCGCTGGATGGCGGCCGTGGTCCGTCGATTGCGCTTCTCCGCCGCGATCTCGTCCTGGACGGCCCGCTTCCGCTGTCCCCGGCGCTGCTTGCGAACCCATTGCGCGAATTCACGTTCCGCATCGATCTCGGCATCCGATAATGCCTGTATCAGCGCCGCATCGTCCTGCAGCGGCAACCGCCCCCGCGCGTTCGCGACCCGCTCGGCCAATGCGGCGATCTCGGACCTATCGGTCGACTGTTTGTCGCGCATCGCGAGCCTTCCCAGGAGCAGTTGTCATACCGACGCAGACCTACATGCTCGAACATATGTGTGATCGCACCGAGACTAAACCGCTACCCACCCGAGGTCAATGCTCCGCACCCCGAAAACTCGAACAAATGCGCGAATCACAAGCTACGCGGCTTGCCCAGAATTCAGGTCAGGTCAGGGTGGTGTGCCAGACGATCGCGGCGGCCAGTGCGCCCGCGCCGTTGACCGACCAATGCAGCGCGATAGGGGCAAGGAGACTGCCGCTACGGCGGCGCAGCCAGGTGAAGACGACGCCCGCGGCGCCGGTGCCGACGACGGCGAGCAGGACGCCGATGATCTGGCCGGCCGGACCGCCGCCGAAGAAGCCGGTCAGGCCGCGGTTGCTGGTGGTCAGGCCGAGGGAGGACGCGATATGCCAGAGGCCGAAGAGCAGTGAGCCCGCCGCGAAGACGCCGCGGGCGCCGTAGACGCGGTCGAGCGTGCCGTGCAGGACGCCACGGAAGGCCAGCTCTTCCGGAATCGCGGTCTGCAACGGGATGACGATCATCGATGCGATGAGTGCGCCGGAGATGGTGGCGTAGCGGTCGGCAAGGAAGAACGGCCGGGTGATCGGCAGCAGCGCCCCGATCGCGACCACGGCGAGCACCAAGCCGACCGCACCGACCGCATAGAGTGTGCCGCGCCGCCAGTGGCGCGGCGAGAGTCCGAGTTCGGACCAGCCGAGCCCGCGTCGGCGCATGAGCGCGAGCAGGACGACGGCGGCGGCCGGAACGGTGAGGATGCTCGCCCATGCAGTGGTGAAGTGGGCGATCAGATTCGTGCCGGCCAGGACGATCACCACAACGGCCACGTCGAGATAGGCGTGCAGTTTGTGGCGGGGCGGTGCCGCTTCGTCGAGTTCCTGGTGAAGCACCCGGCCCAGTGTAGTTATCTCCGCGACTGTCGCGGCGGGGTTGGCTTCGGGGTTCTGCGTCATCGACATGGTCGTATCGGTTTTCGAGCTACCCGCCGTCAGGGTTGATGCCGCCTCGCCACCCGTGCGGATCCGCCCATGCCTGCAGCGTCCGGGCACTATCGAACCGGCGCGGCCGGCCGCTGACCGGATCGGTGAATTCGAGTGACGAAGCAAGCAATTGCAATGGCCGAGTGAAATCGTCCACAGATTTGTCGGTGAGCACCGGATAGAAGTCATCGCCGAGGATCGGAATGCCGAGCCCGTTCATATGGAGCCGCAGCTGATGGGTGCGTCCGGTCAGTGGCCGCAGCCGATAGCGACCCAATCCGTCGCGCTGCTCGACCAATTCGATCCAAGTCTCCGCATTGGGCTCACCCGCCACCTCCTGTGCGGCGAGCACCTGTTTTTCCTTGATGATCCGGCTGTGCACGGTGCGCGGCAGCGTCAGCTCCGGATCGAAAGGGGCGATGGCCTCGTACTCTTTGCGCACTCTGCGCTTGTGGAACATCGTCTGATAGGCCCCGCGCCGGGCTGGGTTGATTACGAAAAGCACCAGCCCCGCGGTGACGCGGTCGAGCCGGTGCGCGGGAATCAGATCGGGTAGATCGAGTTCGCGACGTAGCCGCACCAACGCTGTTTGCAGGATGTGCTGGCCGCGCGGAATCGTGGCCAGGAAATGCGGCTTGTCCACTACGAGCAGATCGTCGTCGCGGTAGACGATCGGGATATCGAACGGCACCACGGTCTCATCGGGTAGATCGCGATGGAACCAGATCGCACCGCCCGGCACATACGGTGCGTCCGGCGCGATCGGACCGGATAGGTCGACGATTGCGCCCGCGTCCAGCAATTCATCGATCCGCGCGGCGGGAACGCGAGGCAGCCGTGCCACCAGATGATCCCGAATGGTCGCCCAATCGCCCTGCTCCGGTAGGCGGAGCCGGGCCGGATCCAAGCCATGCCGCTTGGGCAACGGCGGCTGCTGCCTCCTTCTCATTACCGACGACCTTAGTCGGCGGCGAATCCCCAGCTCACGGCCGGGCTCAGAATCCGCGCAGCCGATCCGGGGTGATGCGCACCGTGACCGAATAGTCGGCGTGGAACTGCTCCTCGGTCATCGACAGCGAGGCGAGTCCCTCCGAGTATTTCGCGGTGAACTCGGCGACTTCCGCCGGTGTCGGCCCGGCTTCGTCGACCCGTGCGGTGCCGGTGAGAATCACCACATCGCCGCCGCTCGCGGTGCTGTTGAGATGTAGCGACACCCGTGGATTGCGGGCGATATTGCGCAACTTCGGCTTATCGGCCTGGCTGAAGATCAGGAATTCACCGTCGCGCCATTGGAACCACACCGGATTCGGCTGTGGTGTCCCGCTGCCGCCGACGGTCGTCAGCCAAATGACATTCTCGCGTTCCAGGCGGGCGGCGACCCTGGCACCGAATGCGGTGCCGGTGTCGACGACGGGCGTGGCGGAGCGTTCGGATTCGGTGGTTGTCATTGCTGTGCCAACGTCGGCACCAGGCGGGCGATTCCCCGTCGGCGCAGTTGCGCTATGGACGGTTGCGGCTCGGCGGCGCATTCGTCCAGCACCATTCGTCGGGACGTCCGTCGGCGCGGCGGCGACTGCCAACAGTCCCCGGATGATCGGCGAGTAGTCCGCCCGCATCGAATCCGAGCCGCATGCATGTATCGCTGAACTCGGTCGAGGTCACCGTGAGCCGGTAATCCTCGGCGCGCCAGGCCTTCAGCATCAATCCGTCGAGACCTCTACCCATGCAAGTTAGGTTAGCCTAAACACTCTGTTCAACGTAAGGTAAGCCTATGCTAAGCTGACGGTAAGAAGTTAGGTCACCCTGGGTGCCGCCCCGGATTATCGCCGAACTCGCCGCTTCGGTCGACGAGGCGGGGTGACCACCGCCATCGGCGACACCTTCGGCGGCGGGGTCGAAAGCTGGAGCCGACCGGCAACCACAAGCACGCCGCGATGGGCGTGTCCAGCCCCAGCTCGGACGCGCTGGCCACATTGGGCGCGGCATGGAAGCGGCATGGAAGCAGTCGCAATGAGGGGCGACTGCTTCCATGGCGCGGGCCCGATGCGGGCGATGTGATGACAATGGGCCGAAAGGCGTTGCGATGACTGTGGATCGGAGTCGTCCGGCCGAATCGAGGATGTGCTCGCGCTCGGCCCGCTACAGGAGGGGCTGTTCTCGTTGGCGCAGTTGGCCGGCGACGGAGTCGATATGTACACGATGCAGTTCGTCATCGATATCGACGTGCCGATGCTGCGCCGCAGCGTAGAGGCGATCTTGGAGCGGCAGGCCGATTTGCGGGCCGCGTTCTGGAACTCGCATGCGATCCATCCTGGTCAAATCCCGGGTCCCGCTGGCTGCCCGGATGTCGGTGAATCTGGTTCGCGCGCTCGCCGGGCTCGCCGGAGTGCTGGTGATCGGCACGGCCTTCGGGTTCCGATTCCACAGTTGGGCAGCGGCTCTCGTCTTCATCCCACTGCCCCCTGGCCTTCGCAGTGGCGCTGGTGATCGCATCCAGCCCTTCGGTCAGCGGCTACCGCAAGGCCGCCGAGAGCTGAGAAGTCCACTGAATGGGCCCTTTAGTTGATAGTTGCATCAGCTAACTATATAGTTTCCTGAGGTAACAATCTGCAAGGGGCTGCTGTGACGATTCCATCCGCCGATCTCGATCTGGGTGATGTTCAAACCATTCGCCGGCGCCTGCGCTACGACCGGGATCACCCGCACTACAAGTGGATCGTCCTGACCAACACCACCCTCGGTGTGCTGCTCAGCGCGGTCAACGCCTCGATCGTGCTGATCTCGCTGCCCGCGATCTTCCGAGGTATCGGACTGAATCCGCTGGAAGCGGGCAATGTCGGCTACCTGCTGTGGATGCTGATGGGCTATCTGCTCGTCACCGCGGTGCTCGTGGTGATGTTCGGGCGGCTCGGCGATATCTTCGGCCGCGTCAAGATCTACAACCTCGGGTTCGCGGTGTTCGCGGTGACCTCGATCGCGCTGTCCTTCGATCCGTTCCAGGGCGGTTCGGGCGCGATGTGGATCATCGTCTGGCGCGTGTTGCAGGGCATCGGCGGCGCCATGCTGACGGCCAATTCGACGGCCATCCTGACCGACGCCTTCCCGGCCAAACAGCGTGGTACCGCACTCGGCATCAATATGGTCGCCGCGGTCGCGGGATCGTTTCTCGGCCTGATCATCGGTGGCGTGCTGTCCGAATGGGACTGGCGCGCGGTGTTCTGGGTCAGCGTGCCGATCGCCGTCATCGGCTCGATCTGGTCCTACCGCTCGTTGCACGAGGTGGGCACGCGCACCAAGGGCAAGATCGACTGGGCGGGCACCATTGCTTTCGGTCTCGGCCTCACCGCTCTGCTCACCGGCATCACCTACGGCATTCAGCCCTACGGCGGCCACCCCACCGGCTGGTCCAACCCCTGGGTGCTCGGCGCGGTACTCGGCGGCGTCGCCCTGCTCGCGGTGTTCTGCGTGGTGGAAACCAAGGTCGCCGAACCGATGTTCCAGCTGTCGCTGTTCCGCAATCGCGCCTTCGGTCTCGGCAATTTCGCCAATCTGATGGTTTCGATCGGCCGCGGCGGCATGCAGTTCATGCTGATCATCTGGCTGCAGGGCATCTGGCTGCCGCTGCACGGCTACGACTACGAATCGACGCCGCTGTGGGCCGGCATCTATCTGTTGCCGCTGACCGTGGGATTCCTTGCCGCCGGACCGGTTTCGGGTTGGCTGTCGGACCGCTACGGATCGCGCCGGTTCACCACCGGTGGCGCCACGCTGGCCGGGCTCACCTTCCTGCTGCTGCTGGTCATCCCGGTCGACTTCAACTATTGGGTGTTCGCCGCGATCGTGCTGCTCAACGGCATCGGCTGCGGATTGTTCTTCTCGCCGAATACCGCCGCCATCATGTCGAGTGTGCCCGCGTCCCAGCGCGGCGCGGCCTCCGGTATGCGCGGCACCCTGTTCAACGGCGGCAATGCGCTGTCGATGGGAATCTTCTTCTCGCTCATGGTCGTCGGCCTGGCCGCCAGCCTGCCCTCGGCACTCGACAGCGGTCTGCGCGCCCAGGGCGTATCCGCGGGCGCCGCATCCCAACTCGCCGACCTGCCGCCCGTCGCGAGCATGTTCGCCGCCTTCCTCGGTTACAACCCGATCCAGGAATTGCTCGGCCCCAGCGGCGAATTGGCCAAGCCGGGCGTTAATGCCGACACCCTCACCGGTCAGGAGTTCTTCCCGCATCTGCTCACCGGACCGTTCCATTCGGGTCTGATCGTGGTGTTCGTCGCGGCCGCCCTGATGATGTTCCTGGCCGCCGCGGCCTCGTACTTCGCGGGCGACAGGTACGTCGAGGAGGAACCGGCCGAACTCGCCGAGGCCGACGAACTCGTCGCGGCACGCTGAGTCACCGTTGCTGCGTGATGCGCCCGGACTGATGAACTCGGGTACCTGCTGGACCTGGGCGCGGCATGGTCTCGAATCTCCGGTGGCCGAACCTATTTCGCCGCGTTGGCGAAGGCTGGCTCCAGTTTGTGCAGCAGGTAGGGCGCCGACAGTGCGGTCGGCTGGTTGACGGCGCTGATCTCCTGCACCGTCAGGAAGACCACCGCACCCTTGCGCACCGCAGGCAGATCGGCGTATCCGGGGAGCTGCCGGTACTTGTCGTCCATACCGGGGGAGTAGCCCGCGAGTAGCAGATCGGCGGTGAGTTCGTCGACCCGCTCCGGCGACAGCGCGAGCCGGCCTTGATTCGACGGCTGATCGGTGAGATTCTTCGGGATGGTCAGTCCGAGCCGGGTGAAGATTTTGCTCGACCCGTCGTTCGGATCGGTCAGCACCATCAGCTGTGCCGGGCTGGCCAACCAGGTGCTCGCGAAGGTCTTGCCTTTCAGTCCCGGATTGGCCTGGCCGATGGACTCCACCTTCTTGTCCACATCGGCGATCACGCGCGTCGCGTCGTCTTCTCGGTGCAGTACCTTGCCGAGCGTGGTCACGAGGTCCTGCCAGGGTTGGATCGATGCGGAGGTGAGTGCGGGCAGGGTGGGGGCGACCTTCGACAACTCGTCATAGGTCTTCTGGTCGGCCAGCAATCCGTCCACCAGAATCAGATCCGGCTCCAGCGCCGCGACCTGCTCGGCGATATTGCCCGTGGTATTCAATGCCTTGGCCGATTCGAGCGACTTCGGCTCCCACACCGGGGTGCTGTTGGATACCGAGGCGACATTGTCGACATAGCCGACCGGGGTCACGCCGAGCGCCAGCGTCGAATCCAGCCACTGATTCCCCAGCGTGACAACCTTTTTCGGGGTGCGCAGGACCGTTGTCGTGCCGCGCGCGTGCGCGATGGTGACGGGCGCGCCACCATCGGATCCCGCGTCCTTGCTCGACGACCCACAGGCAGCGATACCCAGGGTCAGCGCACCGGCCAGCACGGCAACCGCCGCCTGCTTCCAGCCCCGAGACGTTCGAACAGACTTCATGTCAGCCTCTCCTTCCTCGAGGAATTCCCCGACTCGGCTCCCTTTGATCCGCAAAAAAATAGGTCAGCCTAACCTGCATTGATCGCCGCGCCGGCTCGGCTTTTCGCTTGCTGTCACGTCATCTGTTGTTAACCTATTGAACGTGCCGCTATGTAGCGGTACGTTGAATGGTGTCAATAAATGATCCTCTCGTCCGGGAGGCATCGACGTCGAATCCGTGAGCACGCGGGTCTTCGCACGACTGACGCATACCGAATTGAGGTTAGTTCCGATGAATCACAAGAGTTCCGCCGGACGCGTCCGGCCCATGATTGCCCGTATCGCCATCACCTCCGCACTGGCCCTGGCCCCGATCGCCGCGGTAGCGGGCCCGGCCCTCGCCGATACGACCGATGCCCAGGGCCCGGCCATCGTGCTGGTGGATCAGGCCGACGACATCCACGGCCATGGCGGCCGGGGTCACGGCGGCTGGGGCCATGGTGGTTGGGGGCATGGTGGCTGGGGGCACCGTGGCGGCTGGGATGGCTGGGGCGGCTGGGACCACCGTGGCGGGCCTGGTTACCCCGGCGGTTGGTTCGGCTACCCGAGCTGGCCCGGCTATTTCCCCATGCCCTCCACCGGCAGCGCCTTCTGACCCCAGTCGCACAGCTGCGCAACCGTCTTCGCTCACAAGCGTAAAGAAAGCCCGGCTCGGCATCCGGGCTTCTTTCGCGTCACGAACAGTTACGCGGATTCGGTTCGACGACTACGCCGACTTCAGCGGTGTAATGGCGGCCAGCACGCTGGCGAGCCGGATGCGTTCGACCTCGATGTCGTACCGGTCCTGGAGATTGAGCCAGAAGCGCTCGCTGGTGCCGAAGTATCGCGCCAGTCGCAATGCTGTGTCGGGGGTGATGCGCCGCTTGCCGTGCACGATCTCGTTGATCCGGCGCGGCGGCACATTGAGCGCGGCTGCCAGGCCGTTCTGGGAAATCCCCAGCGGCACAAGGTATTCCTCGTTGAGGATCTCGCCCGGGTGAATCAGGTCCATCACCGTTGCCATATCGCCGTCCTCCTAGTGATAGTCAACGATCTCGACGTCGCGCGGCCCCGCATCGGTCCACCTGAAGCAGACTCGCCACTGGTGGTTGATGCGAATGCTGTGCTGGCCCTCCCTGTCGCCGGTCAGCTTCTCTAGGCGGTTTCCTGGTGGCACACGCCGATCGTTGAGATGATCGGCGGCGTCGAGGATCAGCAGCTTTCGGTAGGCGGACCGTTGTAGCTCGAGGCTCAATCGTCGGCAGCGTTGCCGGTTCCACACGTCTTCGGCGTCCTTGCCGGTGAACGTTAGGATCACATCGTCCAGATATAACGCGTCGCGTTATATCTGGCGATGCGGCCGCTGCTGCGCCGATCATCCGACAACACAGAAGCCCGGTATTGTGTCCGGGCTTCCTCGGCGGTGGCTGTCAGAGGGTGATGCGCTGGTTTTCCGGGAGGAAGAGTTTGTCGCCGTCCTTGATGGCGAAGGTGTTGTAGAACTGGGCGATATTGCGGACGATCTGGTTGCAACGGAATTCGTTGGGGGCGTGGACGTCCTGGAGCAGGCTGATGGTGGATTCCTCGGTCTGCTTTTGGCGCCAGCTGCGGGCGTAGGAGAAGAACATCTGCTGGTAGTCGGGGTCGATACCCTCGCGCTTCGCGGCGATGCGATAGGCCTCGACCGCGATTTGCAGGCCGCGCAGATCGGCGAGATTCTCACCGACGGTGAGTGCGCCGTCGACGTGGTATTTGGCATCGAGGCCCTCGGGGACCAGCACATCGAATTGCTCGATCAGTTGTTTGGTCTTGGCCTCGAAGGCGGCCAGGTCCTCGGGTGTCCACCAGTCGCTGCGATTACCGCTGGCGTCGTATTTGCGACCCTGATCGTCGAAGCCGTGGCCGATCTCGTGGCCGATGGTCGCGCCGACCGCACCGTAATTGACCGCGGTGGTCGCGTCCTTGTCGAAGAACGGCGGCTGCAGATACGCGGCGGGGAAGGTGATCTGGTTGCTGGTGCGTGAGTAGTAGGCATTGACGGTCTGCGGCGACATACCCCATTCGGACTTGTCGACCGGAGTGCCGAGCCGATTGAACGCCTTCGTGGACTCGAAAGTGTTGACGGCGCGCAGGGATTCGACCAGCTTGCCCCGGGTGATGGTCAGTGCGGAATAGTCGTCCCATTTATCCGGATACCCGATTCTGGCTTCGATCTTGTCCAGCTTGACGATCGAGGCATCCCTGGTCGGCTGGGACATCCAGGTCGAATTGGTGAAGTTCTCCCGATAGGCGGCCATCAGATCGGCCACCATCACGTTGGCCCGTTCCTTGGCCGCCGGCGGAAAGTGCTTCTCGACATACAGTTTGCCGAGTTGGTCGCCGAGATTGTCATTGACGACGCCGACGCCGGACTTCCAGGTCTCCGGCCGCTCCTCCAACCCGCTGAGCACCTTGCCGACGAATTCGAACCGCGCGTCGCGGATTACCTTGGGCAGGAATCGGGCGAACTCCGCGACCACGTTGACCCGTAGGTACTCCCGCCACATCGCGATATCGGTATCGGCCCAGAGCTGCGCGGCTGCCGTCACGAACGACGGCTGCGCGACCACCATCTTGTCGAACAGCGAGCGCGGCCGATCGGTATTGCCCGCCATCCACGCATCCCAATCGAATTGCGGTCCGAGCGCGACCATATCGTGCCAGCTCATCACGTTGTAGGTGGCATCGGCATCGCGATTGCGCACGCTGTCCCAATGTGCCGCCGCGATCTTGGTCTCCAGATCGACCATGCGCTGCGCGATGCCCGCCGGATCGGCGAACCCAGCACCCGCGGACAATTTCTCGAGGTAGGTCTTGTAGCCGCCGAGCTGTTTGGCATATTCCGGCTTGCGGTAGTACTGCTCGCTCAGCGCGATACCGGACTGGCTGATGGTCGGGATATAGGCATTGGAGTCCTTGCGATCAATGCCGATCCCGATGGCGATCAGTCCGGCGATCGGCAGTTCCGCCATCACCTTGGCCAGATCCGTTTTGGTCGCCGCGCCATCGATCTTGGCGAACAGATCGGTCAGCGGTGACAGGCCGAGCGTTTCGAAGGCGGCCTCATCCAGCCGAGCGTCATAGAGATCGCGAATCTGCTGTGCCTCCGAACCCGGCTTCGGATCCTTGATGCCCTCGATGATCTCGCGCAGCTGATCCAGCGTCCGGTCGCTCGCATCGGTGATCGCGCCGACCGCGGCCTTATCCGGTGGCAGCTGGTACTCCCGCAGCCACTTGCCGTTGACGTGTCGGTACAGATCGTCCTGCGGCCGGATCGCCGGGTCCGCGCCGCCCAGATCGACCCCGATGAGCTGCGCCGTCTGCGCATCCTTCGCGCAGGCGGCCAGGGCGACGGCCGCGGGCACCGCCCCGAGCGCGACCAGGAAGGCACGACGGTCCAGCTGACCGGGACGACCGGTTGATGTCACGAGGGAATCCTCTCCCGATGCGGTCCCGCCGCATCCTCGTCAGGCGCGATAGTGCAGGTCCGAGGCTACCTGTCTGCGGCGTTGCCGGCCCGTCGGATCACAGCGAGACGCGCTGGTCCTCGGGGAGGTACAGCTTGTCGCGCGGCTCGACCGCGAACGTGGTGTAGAACTCGTCGATATTTCGAACCACCTGATTGACGCGAAACTCATTGGGTGCGTGCACGTCCATGGTGAGTCGCAATTCCTGCTGTTGCGTTGTCGACTTGTCCCGCCAGATGCGCGCCCAGGACAGGAACATCGTCCGGTGGTCCGAATTGTCCCGGCCATCGCGTTTGTCGGCGATGCCCAGGGCGACCAGGGCGATGCCGAGACCGCGTAGATCGGCGAGATTCTCCCCGACCGTCAGCGCACCGTCGACGTGATTGCTCGGATCCAGACCCGTCGGGACCAGCGCGTTGTACTGCTCGATCAACTGTTTGGTCTTGATTTGGAATGCGGCGCGATCCTCCGGTGTCCACCAGTCGCGCAGATTGCCGTCACCGTCGTAGCGCGAACCCTGATCGTCGAATCCGTGCCCGATCTCGTGCCCGATGACCGCCCCGATCGCGCCGTAATTGACCGCCACCTCGGCGTCGGGGTCGAAGAACGGCGGCTGCAGAATGGCGGCGGGAAAGGAAATCGAGTTGGCACTCGGGTTGTACATGGCGTTCACCAGCTGCGGCGGCATACCCCATTCGGACTTGTCGACCGGGGTACCGAGTCGCGCGAATTGGCGCTCGAGCTCGAAACTCTGGGCAGCGCGGACCGATTCGATCAGTTTGCCGCGAGTGATGGTCAATCCGGAGTAGTCGATCCAGTGGTCTGGATAGCCGATCTTCGTGACGATCTTGTCGAGTTTGGCGATAGCGGCTTGCTTGGTCTGCGGTGACATCCAGGTCGATTCGGTGAAGTCGGCCCGATAGGCGGCCATCAGGTCGGCGACCATGGCCAGCGCCCGCTCCTTGGCCGCGGGCGGAAAGTGTTCGGCCACATAGAGTTTCCCGAGCTGCTGGCTGAGATTCGCATTGAGGGTCGCGATACCTTCCTTCCACGGCTCCTGGCGTTCGCGCAACCCTTGCAATGTCTTGCCGACGAAATCGAATTCGGCGTCGGCGATGGCCTTGGGCAGCAGCGATGCGAAGTGTTTGACCATCGCGACGCGCAGATATTCCCGCCAGACCGCGATATCGACCTCGGCCCAGAGCTGTCCGGCCGCCGTCACGAACGACGGCTGGCCGACCACCACCCGGTCGAACAGCGCGCGTGGTCGGTCGGTGACACCGGCCAGCCAGGGCTCCCAGTCGAATTGCGGTGCGAGCGCGGTCAATTGGGCCCAGCTCAGCGGGTTGTAGGTGGCATCGGGATCGCGCAGGCGCACATCGTCCCAGAAAGCCGCGGCGATCCTGGTCTCCAGGTCGAATACGCGCTGGGCGGTGCCCGTGGGATCGGCGAAGCCCGCTCCGGCGGCGACGTGCTGCAAGTAGGTCCGATAGGCGGAACGCTGCCCGGAATATGCGGGCTTGCGGTAGTACTGCTCATTCATATTGGGATCGATGCCGGACTGGTAAACGGTGCCGACGTATTCGGTGGAATTCTTCGGATCCGGCCCGACAGCCAATGCGATCAGCCCGCCGATCGGCAGTCCGCCCATTACCCGGGCGAGATCCGCCTTATTCGCCGCGCCATCGATCGCGGCGAACAGATCGGCCAGCGGGGTGAGGCCGAGCCGCTCGATCTCGGCCTGATCCAGGCGCGCGTCGTAGAGATCGCGGATCTGCTGTTCGGCGGACCCGGCCCGCGGATCGCGGATGCCCTCGACGATCTCCCGCAACTGCAGTTCGACGCGATCACTGACCTCGTCGAAGGTGGTGAAGGACGGCTTGTCCGGCGGCAGTTGGTACTCGCGCAGCCAGCCACCGTTGACGTATCGGAACAGATCGTCCTGCGGCCGAACCGTCGGGTCCTGGCCTCGCATATCGACCCCGGTGAGCTGCACCGACCGCTCCCGCGAGCAAGAGACGAGCGCGGTGGTGGCCGGAATCACACCCAGTGCGATGAGAAAGGTGCGACGACCGAGCCGGATGGAACGCGCGGACGAACTCAAAGGGACCCCTATTCAGAGAATGATGCGGATGTGCAGTTCATCTGGTGGTCTTGCTGGGTCCCGAGGGTAGTAACGGCACAGCCCGCGAGCACTTAGCCGCGCGGGTTTCACAGCGGAAGTTCAGCCTGTGTCGGCGCGACATCGATTTGGGGCCGACCTGGGCATTCGCCTACACTGATCCGGTTACCTGCGGGAGCTGTGCCCGCAATCCGGCCGCGAACCCCCAGTGGTTGATCCATCCGATCGAGAAAACCGCTGGCAGGCGCGCGTTCGGGTGGTGACACGACCATGCCCGTCGGGTCGGCAATCCGGCGTGCGTATACATCCAGGTCAAGGAGGCTGAAGTGATTCAGCAGGAGTCGCGACTGCGCGTCGCCGACAACACGGGTGCGAAGGAGATCCTCTGCATCCGCGTTCTCGGTGGTTCGTCGCGTCGCTATGCCGGCATCGGTGACATCATCGTCGCCACCGTCAAGGACGCTGTCCCCGGCGGCAATGTCAAGAAGGGCGAGGTCGTCAAGGCCGTCGTCGTGCGCACCGTCAAGGAGCGTCGTCGCCCGGACGGTTCGTACATCAAGTTCGACGAGAACGCGGCCGTGCTGATCAAGGCGGACAACGACCCGCGTGGCACTCGTATCTTCGGCCCGGTCGGCCGCGAGCTGCGCGAGAAGAAGTTCATGAAGATCGTTTCGCTGGCCCCGGAGGTGCTCTGACATGAAGGTGCACAAGGGCGACACCGTGCTCGTCATCTCGGGTAAGGACAAGGGTGCCAAGGGCAAGGTCATCCAGGCCTACCCGAAGGAGAACCGGGTCCTGGTCGAGGGCGTGAACCGGATCAAGAAGCACGTTGCCAACTCCACCAACCAGCGTGGTGCCTCGTCGGGCGGCATCGTGACCCAGGAAGCTCCGATCCACGTATCCAACGTGATGGTCGTCGACTCCGACGGCAAGCCGACCCGTATCGGCTACCGGACGGACGAGGAGAGCGGCAAGCGGGTCCGGATCTCCCGTAAGAACGGGAAGGACATCTGACATGACCACTTCTGAGCAGACTCAGCCGCGCTTGAAGGCGCGCTACCGTGCCGAGATCAAGGACGCGCTGAACAGCGAGTTCGATTACGCCAACGTGATGCAGATTCCGGGCGTGGTCAAGGTCGTCGTGAACATGGGTGTCGGTGACGCCGCGCGCGACGCCAAGCTCATCAACGGCGCGGTCCGGGATCTGGAACTGATCACCGGTCAGAAGCCCGAGATCCGCAAGGCCACCAAGTCGATCGCGCAGTTCAAGCTGCGTGAGGGCATGCCGATCGGCGCGAAGGTCACCCTGCGCGGTGACCGCATGTGGGAGTTCCTGGACCGCCTGGTCTCCATCGCGCTGCCCCGTATCCGCGACTTCCGCGGTCTGTCGCCGAAGCAGTTCGACGGCAATGGCAACTACACGTTCGGCCTGGGTGAGCAGTCGATGTTCCACGAGATCGACGTGGATTCCATCGACCGTCCGCGTGGTATGGATATCACCGTGGTGACCACCGCGACCAATAACGAAGAAGGCCGTGCCCTGCTCAAGCACCTCGGCTTCCCGTTCAAGGAGAACTGAGCACATGGCTAAGAAAGCACTGGTCAACAAGGCCAACAGCAAGCCGAAGTTCGCCGTTCGCGCCTACACCCGCTGCCAGCGCTGCGGCCGCCCGCACGCGGTGTACCGCAAGTTCGGTCTGTGCCGCGTGTGCCTGCGCGAAATGGCGCACCGCGGCGAGCTCCCGGGCGTGCACAAGAGCTCCTGGTGAGTCGGCGCTCCTCGTGAGCGCACCCGCACGAAACTGAACAAGGGCACGGTCTCTGGTAGAGGCCGTGCCCTTGCCTGTTTCAGCTGCCTCGAAGCTCGGACCTTACGTCATTAGTGGTTGGAGTCAGTATCTGTCGGGGGTACATAGCGCGCCGACTTCCGCTCGCCCACCAGTGTCAGCTTGCCGGCGCGGGACATTCGACGTAATAGCGTGCTTGCTTGCTGGGGCGTGATCATGCAGAGTTCCGATGCCTGTGCTCGGGTGATGGAGCCGAACGACTCAACATATTGCAGCACCATGCGTTCCTGCTGTATGGCGTCTGTGCCACGTACCCGGACATAGGCAGGCGACTTGTCCATCGCTCGGAAGACCGCGGCCGATAGGTGATAGGAGCGGCCCCTGCCGGCTCCGCGCTGTTCGATCAGACCTTCCTCGACCATCCGGCCGAGGCCTGTCCGGATCTCGCCGATGGTCCGATGCAATTGCTCTGCGATGTCGCCGGTCGAAAGGCTGGTCTGCGCCCGCAACTCATGCAGTACCTGCAGGTCGAATAGGCGCATCGGCCGACCAGCCTTTTGCTCTTGCTGGAGTACGAAGCGAGCCAAGGGAATATCCGCGCGGCCAAGGGGGACGACCGTACGGACCATCCGGTCGGTGGACTGACTGTAATCAGGCGTATCGCGACCCAGGCGCAGCATTGCTGCATACATCAGACTGATCCCACGACCGCTGCGTTCGACCATCCCGGCGCGGCGGAACGCATCTGCAAGGATCGGGCTACGCGGTTGTGACACAGTCAGCAGGTTGTTCAGGCGGACGCCGGGTGGAAAACCGCCAGGACTCGTCACCTCGAAGCTATCGTCGTTGATCGCGACGCGTATTGGTCCGAGGGCGGTGTAGTCGCGGTGCACCAGCGCGTTGGCTATGGATTCGCGTACCACGGTGGGCGGAACACTTGGGATTGCCACTCGGAGCATGCCGAATTCCAGCTCTTCCTCCCGGTTCCAGCTGGACACGCGTTGGTATAGATCCTCTGCGGCCGCGAGCAGCGGCGCGCGGGTGAAGCTGTTCACTTCGACCGACATGCCGTCGAACAGTTGGAAGGCGGCTTCGTGATTGGGAATGTGAAGCGCGATCGCATCCGGTGTGCCGAATAGGAGCACCGCGCCGAGAGTGGGTCGATCGACGCCGTCGTCGGCGGTCCGCACGACACCCAGCGCTCGGCAGATGTCGAGGTCGGACATGTCGGGGATAACCGGATCGGAGCCAGCGGCGCGCGCCATCCTTCGAAAGCGCGTGAACTCGGACGGGGCGAGATCTGACATTGCCGCGCCTCGTGCGGGTAGTGCGGCGAAATCCAGTGCACCCCTGTCTATTTCATGGGCGAGCATCTCGTAAGCAGGAAATGGCAGACACTGTGGAGTGCCGTCCAGCTTCAAGGATCGGCGCACGTACATTCCGCTTCGTGTGCCTACCACCCGCGGCGACTTGGGTACTTCGACTGCGATGATGGCATGTCCATCGAGGTCTACGATGGTCGTCCGGGTCTGCAACAGTGGAACAGTTCGGCCAGCGATCAGGGCATCGATGCGACGAGGGTCTGTCGTCTCGCCGTGGCGCGGTGCGGTGCCGGTTGCGCGGCCGTCGTCCTCGACACCGATGAGCAAGACCCCACCGTCCCCGTTTGCCATACACACGACCGTCTCGACCAGCTCGGTATCGTTGAACTTGCCGCTGGCGCCGCGTTTGAACTCGGTGGTGAGACTCTCGCCTCCTGTGATCAGTCCACGTACGGTTTCGGCGTCCATATGCATAGCTTATACATAATATTTGCACATAATGGCAATCAAGTATCGTTAGTCGTATATTTATGCATAACGCTCTGCGCGGTGACCGCATGTGGGAGTTCCTGGACCGCCTGGTCTCCATCGCGCTGCCCCGTATCCGCGACTTCCGCGGTCTGTCGCCGAAGCAGTTCGACGGCAATGGCAACTACACGTTCGGCCTGGGTGAGCAGTCGATGTTCCACGAGATCGACGTGGATTCCATCGACCGTCCGCGTGGTATGGATATCACCGTGGTGACCACCGCGACCAATAACGAAGAAGGCCGTGCCCTGCTCAAGCACCTCGGCTTCCCGTTCAAGGAGAACTGAGCACATGGCTAAGAAAGCACTGGTCAACAAGGCCAACAGCAAGCCGAAGTTCGCCGTTCGCGCCTACACCCGCTGCCAGCGCTGCGGCCGCCCGCACGCGGTGTACCGCAAGTTCGGTCTGTGCCGCGTGTGCCTGCGCGAAATGGCGCACCGCGGCGAGCTCCCGGGCGTGCACAAGAGCTCCTGGTGAGTCGGCGCTCCTCGTGAGCGCACCCGCACGAAACTGAACAGAACAAGGGCACGGTCTCTGGTAGAGGCCGTGCCCTTGCCTGTTTCAGCTGCCGCTGGATAGTCGAACAACAGTCCCGCGAAGCCCACCAAAACGACCGGACGTTTCATCACCAGCAGCGGTGTACACTACGGTGCGGGAGTTAGAGGGGGCGTCCAATGCCTGTGCATAGCAACAAGTTCCGGCGTAGTTCGGTCGACGGGCAATCGGTAGTTCGAACCAACACCAGTGCTGCCAGGGGCTGGAACTGACGTGGATGACTTCACGGTTGACTTGCCCAGTCTCGCCGGATTCCGGTTGGACCTGCAGGACCTCGGTACGAACTTTTCCTCGAATGCCTCACAGCTGCTGTCGACTGTGTCGCTGCCGGGAGGATCCGCAGGGCTCCTGGCCACCCTGGCTTCGTCGTTGGAGAAGTTTCAGAATGCGATATCCGCAGCGTATCAACTCGACGTGACTGCCGTCGGTACCCTCGACACGAATCTGGCCGCCGCAGTAACCAAGTATCGGGCGACCGACGAGACGAGCGCGAACGCGCTGTCTGCGGTGTCGGCAAGCGGTCCATCAGATCTGGCCCTATCTTCTTCTGCAGGTGTCGTCCGATTCGGCGGCTTGCAGCTGCCTACCCTGCCGGAGGTGCAGGAAGCCCAGTACACGGTCCGCCAGGTGGTGAACGCGGGGATCGAGTCGATCGCTCAGTTCGATGAATCGTTGAGCCGGGTGATCGGTCAAACCTGCAGCCGACTACCTGTTCCCGCTGGTGGCGGACTGGGAGGCGCTGCAAGCCATCGGCAAGCGGATTGGTCTGCTCGGAATCAACGATTATGTGTCCTCCGAGAATCTCACCGCCGGAACCAGGTGGCTGCAAAATCTCTGGACAGGTGACGCTGCACAGTCCTTCGGCGCGAGCATGAGCAGCCTCGGACAATCCATCGCCGTGCGCAGCTCCGATCTGGAATTGGTGTCGAAAATCGTCGAGAACGGTGCGGCCTGCCTCGAGCGGTTGGCGTACAACCAGGCGATGGCCCTTAGCGGCGGACTCACACAGCCGATGAATTTTCTCAACTTCACCCTCCCGCTCGGAGCATGGGCACAACTGATCAACCGCCCTATGCAGGAATCCATGAAGTCTCAGATCGTCTCGGCGGTCGATGCGCTGAAGAAATCAGCAGAGTCCAGGCAGGCTGCCATGGCGACAATCATCGAACGTATTTCCGAGGCGTTGGACTACACGCCCGGGCGAACGGTCCCGTCTTTCGACACTAGTGAATTCGAGGTTCCGGACAAGGTGATCGTCGATTTGGGTGTCACACGGTATGGATTCGGCAACAATGTCTGGTGGGGAGAACAGCATTGCATCCGCCACCTGATCAGCCGTTCCCGTCGAGTCGTACGCAGTACGGGACGGAGCGGGGCATCATAGATAAATCGACAGCAGTCGCCAACAGTACGGAGGCCGCGAGCGTCCAGGCCTACTTCGATGTCGAGGGATTCACTTTTGCATCTGATATATTCGGGGCATATTTGGGCAACAATAGTGCCGACTTCGAGTATGTGATCAGTACCAAGGATGTCGAGCAGGTTGTAAAGACGCAGGCCGTCCGAGACAAAACGCAAAGTCAGCTGGATTTCATCAAGGGAGAAGCAAAGCGAAACGCGGATCGAGTCGGAGTGCCGCAGGAGATCACATCCAATTGGGAATGGGTCAATGTGACCGATAACTCGGATGTGACACTGGCGATCGGAAAGTTCTCGGTGGCGGTCGGAAGCGACGCTACAGTGCTGAAATCCAGCGAGGGACAGGGCCTTCGAGCGAACATCCGGTACCGGATCTATATCTATGACTATTACGATTTCGCCGACGGCGTCGAGTTGACTGGGGATCTCGAGAGGATGTTCAAGACGAGCATCAGTGACGATATGAGACAATTGGAGAAGGCTGGTTGGGCGCGCGGCTTCAGGGTTCGTGGTAACACTCAATTCCTGGGGGACTATCAGTGGTCGGGAGAGTTTTGATGACAGCGACTCGAAACCAGGCTCGGATGCGGATGGTCTCTGCTGGAGCGTTAGCAAGCGTGCTGCTGCTCCCCGGCTGTGGCATGTCGGACTCTGGGGCGTTGACAGAAGTTGGCAAATGCGGAAATATGCATTTTCCGGACAGCGCCGAGGTTGTCGCGCACAAAGACGACGTTCTTTTCGGAGGAGATCGAATGATAGAGGTTGTCGTCGACCTCCCGCGCAACAAGCTTGAATCCTTCAAGACCCTGTCCCATCTCGGCCAATTCAAGCCAGGGGTTCCGGACTATTGGAGAAAGCAATACTGGCAGGATAGCGCAGCTGGTGCACTGCAGTCGGATGCCGGAAATGAATACTTCGAAGAATCGGATGAAAATGGAGGACGATGGGTGGTGGTTCACGATCTCGCCGCCGACAAGACTCGAATTTTCGCCCGCGGATTATGTTGACCTCGACTCGGTGTGGAGTTTTCGCGCCCGACTCCGCAATTCGAGGCTCGTCAGCCCTGGCCTTTGTTCAGTGCTCTCCTGATCAGCGTGCGCGCGGAATCGCCGATGATTGCCGTTTCGCCAGCAATACGAAAGATTTGCACACGCTCCTCCGTCAGACGCCTACTGATCAAGCACCGGTACCCGCCGGACAAGCAGCCCGAGGCATTCGGTTGGTCATCGACCAGATGGAAGCCCTGGCCCCGCACTATGTCGAGGAACGCGACGAAGAACAGACGTAACGAGGCGTATGTCGAAGGTTTGCGCAGCTGTGCTGGACCGGCTCCTCGGCAAGCTCTCTGATGTCGAGGCCTGAGGTCAGGTTCTCGCGGGTACCCGGCCCGAGGCGCTGGCGGGATTGCTCGGCACTCGCACCTGAGCTGCGTCCACTGGGCGACGGCCGATGAGACACCCGGATTTTGTCCTGGTCGCGACCTTGCCTACACTAGACCGGTTGCTTGGGCACCTCTGTGTCCGCGTGTCCTTGATGCGATGCCGTATCGACGTGTGGACGGCCCTCGCACCGAGAGCTCATACGAGAACTCAATCCGGTCGGCAAGCGTCGGCCGGACCGCCGAATTGCTGTAGGCCCACGGCTGGCGTGCCTATCGGGGTGCCGGTGTTGCATGGGAACCGCAGCGAGAAAGGTGTCAAGGTCGAACCATGACCATGACTGATCCGATCGCAGACTTCCTGACGCGTCTGCGCAACGCCAACTCGGCGTACCACGATCAGGTGAAGGCTCCGCACTCGAAGCTCAAGGCGAATATCGCCGAGATCCTCAAGCGCGAGGGTTACATCGCCGACTACCGGACCGAGGACGCGACCGTGGGCAAGTCCCTCATCGTCGACCTCAAGTACGGCCCCAGCCGTGAGCGCAGCCTGCAGGGCCTGCGCCGCGTGTCGAAGCCGGGTCTGCGTGTGTACGCGAAGTCCACCAACCTGCCCAAGGTCCTGGGCGGCCTCGGCGTGGCGATCATCTCCACGTCGACCGGTCTGCTCACCGATCGTCAGGCGGCCAAGCAGGGCGTGGGCGGCGAAGTCCTCGCCTACGTCTGGTAAGGGAGGTAGGACACATGTCGCGTATTGGTAAGAAGCCCATCGCCATTCCTGCCGGTGTCGAGGTCAGCATCGACGGCCAGAGCGTGTCGGTGAAGGGGCCCAAGGGCGCCCTGACCCACGTCGTCGCCGAGCCGATCACCGTCGCCAAGGGTGAGGATGGCCAGCTCGAGGTTGCCCGCCCGGACGACCAGCGCCAGAACCGCTCGCTGCACGGCCTGACCCGCACCCTGGTCGCCAACATGATCGAGGGTGTCACCAAGGGCTACGAGAAGAAGATGGAAATCTTCGGCGTCGGTTACCGTGTCGCGGCCAAGGGCTCGAACCTGGAGTTCGCCCTCGGCTACTCGCACCCGGTGCCGATCGAGGCCCCGGAGGGCATCACCTTCGCGGTGGAATCGCCCACCAAGTTCTCCGTGTCCGGAATCGACAAGCAGAAGGTCGGCCAGATCTCCGCTGTCATCCACGGACTGCGTAAGCCCGATCCCTACAAGGGCAAGGGCATCCGCTACGCCGGCGAGGTCGTTCGCCGCAAGGTCGGAAAGACGGGTAAGTGATCATGGCGCAAACCGAAAATCAGAAGGCCAAGCGCATTCCGCGTGGCAAGGACGTGTCGACGACGCGTCGTCTGTCGAAGACCCGCCGTCACTTCCGTCTGCGCAAGAAGGTCGTCGGCACCACCGAGCGTCCGCGTCTGGTGGTCAACCGCTCCTCGCGTCATCTGCACGCACAGCTCATCGACGACTCGCTCGGCAAGACCATTGCCGCCGCGTCCTCGATCGAGGCCGATGTGCGCGCGCTGGACGGCGACAAGTCGGCCAAGGGCAAGAAGGTCGGTGAGCTGATCGCCGAGCGTGCCAAGGCCGCTGGCATCGAGGCCGTCGTGTTCGACCGTGGTGGCCACGACTACCACGGCCGCATCGCGGCGCTGGCCGATGCCGCTCGCGAAGGTGGGTTGAAGTTCTGATGACTGCAAACATTTACGGAAGGAACGTCTGATGCCGGGACGTCAGAGGCGTGACGGCGGCAACGGACCCGCCGGACAGCAGAATGGTGCCGCTGGTGGCGGCGACAGCCGCGACGGCCGCGGCGGTGGTCGGGATCGTCGCGGCGGTGGTGACCGTCGTGATCAGCAGACCGACAAGAACCAGCTCGAGCGCGTCGTCGCGATCAACCGTGTCTCCAAGGTTGTGAAGGGTGGTCGTCGCTTCAGCTTCACCGCCCTGGTGATCGTCGGTGACGGCAACGGTCTGGTCGGCGTCGGCTACGGCAAGGCCAAGGAAGTTCCCGCGGCCATCCAGAAGGGTGTCGAGGAGGCTCGCAAGGGCTTCTTCCGCGTTCCGATGATCGGCTCGACCATCACCCACCCGGTGCAGGGTGAGGCGGCGGCCGGTGTGGTCATGCTGCGTCCGGCCTCGCCCGGTACCGGTGTGATCGCCGGTGGTGCGGCGCGTGCGGTGCTGGAGTGCGCTGGTATCCATGACATTCTGGCGAAGTCGCTCGGTAGCGACAACGCCATCAACGTCGTGCACGCGACCGTTGCGGCGCTCAAGATGCTGCAGCGTCCGGAAGAGGTCGCGGCGCGCCGTGGCCTGCCGCTCGAGGATGTCGCTCCGGCGGGCATGCTGCGTGCGCGCGCTCAGGCAGCAGGAGGTCGGTAATGGCAGATCTCAAGGTAACCCAGATCAAGTCGTCGATTGGCGCCAAGTCGAACCAGCGGGAGAGCCTTCGTACGCTCGGCCTGCGCAAGATCCGCCAGACTGTGGTTCGGGAGGACAATCCGCAGAACCGTGGGCTGATCAACGTCGTGCGCCACCTCGTAACCGTTGAGGAGGTCTGACATGACCATCAAGTTGCATCACCTGCGTCCGGCCCCCGGCGCCAAGACCGACAAGACTCGCGTGGGTCGCGGTGAGGGCTCCAAGGGCAAGACCGCGGGCCGTGGTACCAAGGGCACCAAGGCTCGCAAGAACGTCCCGGCCGCCTTCGAGGGTGGGCAGATGCCGATTCATATGCGGCTGCCCAAGCTCAAGGGCTTCACGAACCCGTTCCGGGTGGAATACCAGGTCGTGAACGTCGGCTCGATCGCCAAGCTGTTCCCCGAGGGCGGCGCGGTCGGCAAGGCGGAGCTGGTGGCCGCCGGCGCGGTTCGCAAGAACCAGCTGGTCAAGGTTCTCGGCGATGGCGAGATCGGCGTCGCGGTCCAGGTGACCGTCGACAAGGTGACCGGCGCCGCCAAGGAGAAGATCACCGCGGCCGGTGGCACTGTCACCGAGCTGGGCTGACGGTACTCTGCAGATACGTGGCACCGGACGAGTGAAGGGCGCGTCCGGTGCCACTGTTAGAGTTCAATTGTTGTCTGCCAAGCCTCGTCATGGGTTTTCTATATCCGTGGCATGACCATATGTCGTTCGCCAGGAGGATCTGTGCTTTCCGCCTTCGTATCGGCCTTCCGGACTCCGGACTTACGGCGGAAGATTCTCTTCACGCTGGGGTTGATCGCGCTGTACCGCTTGGGTGCGTCGCTGCCATCCCCCGGTGTCGATTACAAGAGCGTGCAGGAATGCATCAACCTGGTTTCCGGCGGTGATTCCGCCGGTATCTATCAGCTGATCAACCTGTTCTCCGGTGGTGCGCTGCTGCAGTTGTCGGTCTTCGCGATCGGCATCATGCCCTACATCACCGCGAGCATCATCATCCAGCTGCTCACCGTCGTCATCCCGCGCTTCGAAGAACTGCGCAAAGAAGGCCAATCCGGCCAGAACAAGATGACGCAGTACACCAGGTACCTCTCGATCGCACTGGCGATCCTGCAGTCCACCGGTCTGGTCGCGCTCGCGGCCCGCGGTCAGCTGCTGCAAGGCTGCCAGAAGGACATCCTGGCCGACACCAGTATCTTCGGCATGGTCATCATCGTGCTGGTGATGACCGCCGGTGCGGCCCTGGTCATGTGGTTCGGCGAGCAGATCACCGAGCGCGGTATCGGCAACGGCATGTCGTTGCTGATCTTCTCCGGTATCGCGGCCCGAATCCCGTCCGAGGGCAAGGCCATCCTGGACAACCGCGGCGGCCTGGTCTTCGGCTTGGTCTGTGTCGCCGCGCTGGCCATCATCACCGCGGTCATCTTCGTCGAGCAGGGCCAGCGCCGGATTCCGGTGCAATACGCCAAGCGCGTGGTCGGCCGCAAGATGTACGGCGGATCCTCGACCTACCTGCCGCTGAAGGTCAACCAGGCTGGTGTCATCCCGGTGATCTTCGCATCGTCGCTGCTGTATCTGCCGAATCTGGTCGCGCAGCTGACGTCCTCGCGGAACAACCCCAACCCCAGTTGGTGGCAGGAGATCATCCAGAAATATCTGGTGAACCCGGGCAACCCGGTATACATCGCGATCTACTTCAGTCTGATCGTGTTCTTCACCTACTTCTATGTCGCGATCACCTTCAACCCGGAGGAACGCGCTGACGAGATGAAGAAGTTCGGTGGCTTCATTCCCGGATATCGCCCCGGCAAGCCAACCGCCGACTACCTCAACTTCGTATTGAGCCGCATCACCCTCCCCGGCTCGATTTACCTCGGTCTCGTGGCCGTCCTCCCGAATCTGTTCCTCGATATCGGCGCCTCCGGTGGCAACCAGAACCTTCCGTTCGGTGGCACCGCAGTGCTGATCATGGTGAGCGTCGGCTTGGACACCGTGAAGCAGATCGAAAGCCAGCTGATGAATCGAAATTACGAAGGGTTCCTCAAGTGAGACTTGTACTGCTCGGACCGCCGGGTGCCGGCAAGGGCACCCAGGCCGATCTCCTGTCGGACAAGCTGGGCGTCCCGCACATCTCCACCGGGGACCTATTCCGCACCAATATCTCCGCCCAGACGCCGCTGGGTCGAGAGGCGCAGAAGTACATCGACGCGGGCGATCTGGTGCCGAGCGATGTGACGAACCGCATGGTCGAGGCTCGGGTTGCCGAGCCGGATGCCGCGAACGGCTTTGTGCTGGATGGCTACCCGCGCACGGTCGATCAGGCCGACGCGCTGGAGAAGATCCTCGCCGATATGGATAAGAAGCTCGACGCGGTGCTCTGCTTCGTCGTGCCCGAGGAGACCGTGGTCGGCCGGATGATGGCGCGCGGTCGCGCCGACGACAACGAGGACGTGATCCGCAACCGGCTCCGGGTGTACCGCGAGGAGACTGCGCCGCTGCTCGAGCATTACGACGGTCTGGTGGTCTCGGTCGACGGTGTCGGTGAGATCGACGAGGTCAACGCCCGCGCGCTGCACGCCCTGGGACACTGAGGCCGGATGGTCTTCAATCGCAAGAAGAAGGTCGTGCCGTTCCGGACGGCGGGTGAGCTGGATGCGATGGCGGCGGCCGGCGCGATTGTCGGTTGCGCGCTCGTCGCGGTGCGCGCGGCGGCCAAGCCCGGTGTTTCTACTCTGGAGCTCGACGAGATCGCCGAACAGGTGATCCGCGATGCGGGCGCTGTGCCGTCGTTCAAGGGGTATCACGGGTTTCCGGGTTCGATCTGCGCGTCGGTGAACGACCGTGTGGTGCACGGGATTCCGACATCGTCGGAGATTCTGGCCGAAGGCGATCTGATCTCCATCGACTGTGGTGCGATTCTCGAGGGCTGGCATGGTGATTCGGCCTGGACCTTCGGCGTCGGTTCGATTATCGAGGCCGATCAGCTGCTCAGCGAGGCCACCAAGATATCGATGGAGGCGGGTATCGCGGCCATGCTGCCCGGGAACCGGCTGACCGACGTCTCGCATGCCATCGAAATGGGTACGCGTGCGGCCGAAAAGGAACACGGCCGGTCCTACGGCATCGTCGATGGCTACGGTGGGCATGCCATCGGCCGGGAGATGCATATGGATCCTTTCCTGGCCAACGAGGGTGCGCCGGGTAAGGGGCCGAAACTCATGGTCGGATCGGTGCTCGCGATCGAGCCGATGTTGACATTGGGCACTACGCAGACGAAGGTGCTCGACGACGATTGGACCGTGGTGACGCTGGACGGCAGCCGGGCCGCGCACTGGGAACATTCGGTTGCGGTTACCGAGGATGGGCCGCGGATTCTGACGGTTCGTCCGGAGTAAGCGGTTCCTAGCGGTATCCCGCATATTCCTACCCCGGTAGTATTGCGGGTATGAAGCTTAGTGTGAGCCTGTCGGATGAGGATGTGGCGGTCCTCGACGCGGAGGTGTGTCGATCCAGCCTGCCGGGGCGATCGGCCGCCGTGCACAAAGCTATCGCGCTGCTGCGTAGTCGTGCTCTCGAGGACGCGTACGAAGAGGCATGGGATGAGTGGGACGCAACCGGTGAGGAAGCTGCCTGGTCGGCGACTGCCGGCGACGGGCTGATGTGATGCGCCGTGGCGATCTCGTGCTCGTGGATTTCGATCCGGTTCGAGGGAACGAGGTCAGCAAGCTTCGTCCCGCGATTATCGTGAGCAACGACGGTGCCAATCGACGTGCCGCACAACTCGGCCGAGGTGTCGTCACAGTCGTCCCGATTACCAGTAACACCGAGAAGGTCTTTCCGTTCCAGGTCTTATTGAAGGACGTGCCGGGCCTACGGGTTGCTTCGAAAGCTCAGGCCGAACAGGTGCGGTCGGTATCAGTCGAACGAGTTGGGCGCATTTTGGGCCGACTGCCCGAAGCTCTTGCGGCCGAACTTGATCGGGCGTTATGCCTACACCTGGGTCTGTAGCTCGACTGTATTGCGCGATTCGGCCGACATTTAGTCGGTGCGCTGGCCGGTCACCCTATCCGACTCCGAGTTCGGTGGCCTCGCGCGGCGAGGAGCCGAGCCGCACCGACGCCCGCAGGTCGTCAATGTCCGGTGCGCAACGGCTTCGGACACAATGCGTCCGCCGCCTACCCAGACGTTACCCAGCTCGCGCTGGATCGGTGACGTCGTTCCTTGCACCCGCGCCCATGCGTCCTACCGCATCTCGGGGGGTCATCCAGGGGATCGACCGCAACCACAGTGGCGATGTTTCTCCTCCGCTTCGTACTGAAATTCGATGATGGACGAAGCGTATGGCCGGGGGAGGGGTGCCCACCCGAGTAGATCGCTACTCGAATTCCCTTGCGGGATTCCGTAGTTCGGTGCCGGGTCGAGAGCGCTCTCGAAGCGGCAAAACGGTCTCCACACAGCTCAGAGCGGTACTGCGTGGTATGTAGCCATCGAGTAGGTACCGGCTTCCGCTGGACCGCCGCGTTGGCCAGATTCGTTGTACCGTCAGCAGATTGCCCGAATTCCCACCCGCGCCGACGTTCCCGCGCCCACCCGCGCCGTCGCGGGCTATTCAAGGCGAATGCGGGCAGGCTCTGGCAGGACCTGCCCGATCACGATCGCTACGCAGTCGTGCTCGATCACGCCGCGGTGGCCGATGGCGTAGGTGCCGAACAACTCGCCGCGATGGTGGAAACCACGATCGCGGCCTAACTCGACCGCTCCGAATCCGGTGGGAAGTACCCGGTTAACTCCCGTTGCCGCGGAAGAAAAGGACGTTGTCGCCGTAGTCGGCGAGCGGAATGGCCAGTGCCGCTTGCCGAATGCCGCTCGACGGCAGCTGGGTGAGTTTGGCGAACATATCGGTATTGCCGAAGGCGGCACGGACCTGGGTTTCGGATGCGTAGTCCGCGCCGTAGTCGGCCAGCGCCGCGAAGTCCAACGGCGCCAATGGCGTATCGAGCGGGGCTTGTCCGCTCGGGCGGCCCAATGCGGCGTATTGGGCCGCCACACCGTTCTCGTAACGGCACAGCTCGTAGGACATCTTTTCGTTCGCGGTAACGCTGATCACCTGCCAGCGCGCGGAAAGATGCTGTGCCAGTGGGTGTTTGCCGATCGCTGCGATCTCCCATTTCAGGCTCATGACAACAACGGAACCGCCGTACGGCTGTTCGATCAACACCACATCGTCGCCGAGGGACTCGGCCGGATTCAATTCGGGATCAAAGGTATGCCAGTGGGTTTCGTGTGCGCCGCGGACCGCTGACCGATCGACCTGACTTGCGTTGTCGGCGGCGTAGGCCGCGATGATCGCGGCGCGGACCTGGGCGACGGCATCGGGTGCGCTGCAGCGCACACTCAATGCACCGAAGGTCGCACCGATCTCCACCGGCCGAGACGGGGGATCGGGTAGGGCACCCGCGGCCAGCGGCTTCAAGCCGACCAGTGCCAGCTTCCAGTTGATCTCCTCGATCGTGGCGAGATCGCCGGAGGTTTGGTACAGAATCTGCTGCTGCGTCAGGTGGCCCGCGCGCTGCAAGGTTCGGGTTTCGAGTTTGGTGAGCGCGGTGAAGGTCTTATTCGTGAGATCGATGTCCTCGATGCGGGTTTCGCGCAGTCGTGCCGTCATCTCCGGCGAGGTCAGCGCGGCATACCGCTCGCGATACATCGCCACGGCCTGTTTGCGCTGGCGGCCGACCATCAGCGTGCGCAACAGCATATTCAGGCTGGCGAGATACTTTCCGGCCTGATCCGGATTCGCGGCGAACAGCGCGCTCCGGATGCGCACGGCATCCTCGCTGGCGGCGACGGCGGCCTTGGGGTCGAGGCGGCACAACCAGACGCCACATTTCGACAGCCCGTCCGCGCATACCGCGGCCACCTGCGGATGGCTCCGCGACACCTGGCGATAGGTATGACAGGCATTGCGGATAGTGCTCGCCGCGAGCTCCCGGTGACCGATGTGCCGGGTCGCCTGCTCGAAGACGCGTAGCGCATCCTGGACTTCGCCCGCGAACTCGGCCGAGACGCGACCGGCGCCGAGCCAGTGCAGCCGGATGCCGACGGACTCCTGCGATGGCGCAAGCGCCTCGGCCGTCCGGTCCCGGCCGGGGCCGGACTTGGTGGCGACCAAGCCCTTGGCGAGGTCGCACAGCGACGTGGCCAAACGCAATTCATTCTCGACCGTCCGGTCGATGGCTGCCCGGCGATCCTCGGCTACCCGACGCTCGAGTGCACTCAGATCCATGGCGACCTCAACTCCCGCTTCACCTTCCGCGCGTGCGGTCGTCGAGCGGCCGCAATCTGCACCAGGCGAGTTTGCCATAGAAACGACCGGAATGAGCAGGCAGGCTACCGGCGACCGCGCCCGCTGCGATCGACCTGTTGACAGCCGTCCCGACCGAGCTCCCGGACGCCGTCACTGTTCCGCGCGGTTCGCCGAGGTAGCTCTGGGCACGCCGGCGGTGCGCGAAGTTGCCGGTGTGGTTGCGCTCGGTGGTCGCGTTCAGCCCTCGAGCAGCAGTGTCACCGGACCGTCGTTGACCAATTCGACATGCATATGCGCGCCGAACCGTCCGGTGGCTACGGTTGCGCCGAGCTCGCGCAGTGCCTGCGCGAAGGTCTCGACCAGTGGTTCGGCGGCCGAGCCGGGCGCGGCGGCGGACCAGGACGGCCGCCGCCCTTTGGCAGTATCGGCGTAGAGGGTGAACTGGCTGACCACGAGAACGGGCGCATGCAGATCCGCGGCGGCGCGTTCCCCGTCGAGGATGCGCAACCGCCACACCTTATCCGCCATCGCCTTCGCGGTGGATTCGGTGTCGTCATGTGTCACGCCGACCAGAGTGACCAGGCCCTGCGGATTCGGTTCGATCCGGCCCACGGTCTGTCCGTCGACGGTCACCTGCGCGGCGGATACGCGCTGCACCAGTACTCGCATGCTTCGATCCTTGCACCCGGGGTTTGCGGGCACTCAGTGCGCGGCCGGGCTGCCTCAGGTCTCGTCCGGGTCGTCGGTCGTTTCGGCTTCGGCGATCTGGAGTGCCTCTTCGGTGTGTGCTGAGGCCAGGTCGCGCAGGATTGCCGGGTCGATCGCGAGATCGGTGAGGTCCGTCGACGGGATAGGCATATCACGAACTGCCGGAAAGGAATCGAATAGGGCGAGTACGTCGGGGGCGAGATCGGAACCAGTGGACGACAGTTCGTCCTGCAGGATTTCCAGCCCCGAGGCGGCCTCGAGGCCGGGCGAGGTGGGATCGACCCGCCGCCATTGCACCACGTCTGTCCACGATGGGTCGCCGCAGGCCCACGCCCAGATGACATCGCGAACGACCTTGTGCCGCCGGGTGTATACGCGGAAATGTTCCGACGCGGATCCGGCTCGGTGCTCGATTTCATATACCCGCTCGTGGCGGCGCGTTCGGATGTAGATGTCATCCGCGCGTGCGACGACCAGGAACGGGTCATCCGGGTCCGCGGCGGCGACTACGAAGTCCTCGAGCAGTGCGTGGGTGAGGTAGGGCAGCGACCGGCCGTCACCGACGGTCACGCGGACCTCGACGTGCCCGTGGGGGTCGTAGAGATGGCCCGTCTCCACGTCTAGCACGGCGAGGTCGCGGTTCTTGGTGAGTTTCAGTACCGCGAGCAGATGCCGGCCCCGGTTCGGGCCCCAGGTGTGCAGTACGGCGCCTCGCGAATCCGCCACGGCCGCAACGAATCCGACAGCGCCGCCGTTGCGATTGATTTCGGCGATGAGGTCGTCGACGGCGGGTGGGACCGCACAGTTGTCCGGGGCGGTGCACATTCGTCGGTACTGCTCGAGCGCGTCGAGCGCGTTGTCGACCGCGCCGGCGGGCAGCACCGCGAACTCGCAGGTCACCGCCAAGCTGGTCAGTAGCGCCTCGAGTTCCGGGGTCGGGCGCACCTCGACAGTGCGATCGGGCTCGCTTTCGGTAATGGCGCCCAGGCCGATCTCGCCGTCCCGCCACCAGTAGACGGCCGGGCTGATGGGCTGCGGTTCGCTGCGATAGGTGTTGGCGGCCACCTTGCCCAGCAGAATCATCGCCGTCAGCGCATTCGGCCCGATAATCGGGTGCGCGTAGACATTGCCCTCGTGCGAGACGACGAAAAGCGCTCCGTACGTGCCGATTACCGGATAGTCGCCGAGCCACTTCGAGTGGGCACTCGCCGAATCCGAGCCGCTCAGAATGGCGAAGTGCGCTTCGTTGTAGTTGCGCCATTCGAGTTCGAGGCGGCCGGCGGCGCGGGTGTTCGCCTCGGCCACCTCGAAGAGTTCGCTGGTGTCGATCTGCCACCGATCGATCTGGTCGGTAGTGACGGCCTCGGCGGTGAGAAGTTGCTCGATCACCACCACCTCAATGATTCCCGGCGCGATAAGTCGCCCCACGGTCTCGATGCCCGCGAGAATGTCCGATGATGCGAACCGTGTTCTGAGAAGTCCACGTACCGTGGCGAATTCATCGGCATCGAGCGGATCGCGGTAATCAAGTTGATCGGCCACGATGTCTCCCCCCTGAAATCGGCATCGGACCAACACTAGATGAACCGAGCCGCGCGCATGTTGCCGTTCGTGGGAGTGATCGGCTGATGCGCGAGCGCAGGTGCCGCCGTTGAGCACGCTCAGGCCATGTCGGCAGGATTCGTACGCATGCCTGTCGATGAACCGGATCGATGGGCGGGGTGGTTGGGTCGCGATGGGCGAAACGGGTTGATCCCGCACTCCGGTATCACCTCATCTGATATCGCGCCGCCGAGGTGCTCGAGGTTGGGTGTGATAGCGGCGTCCACATCCGCGCCTCGAATTGCCTTCAGCAGCCGGCCCGGTGGATTGCTGGCCGTTGTGCTGAAGGTCACGGTCATGGCGAGTTCGAGCTTCTACCGATTCCCAATGGCATCGACCGACGGAGTGTCGAAGCGGCTGGAACGCAACCAGTTGCGGTACCCATGGGATCACGATTTTCGAATTATCTTGGCGGAGCTGACATTACACACCGACGTAGCGGCCGGTGACGTCGTGGTCGGCCGATTGGATCGGCTGCTCGCGGCGATGAGGGTGCCTCGACTGTCGTTCGGCATTGTCCCCATGAATGCGTATTGCCCCGCACCATCGATGAACTTCGTAAAATATGGCGATCGCATGGTCTTGGTGGAAGGCAGCACAGCCGAGCCGGTAATTACGCAGCCGCGTGAAATAGCCATCTATGCACGTGCATTCGAGACCTTCGCGGGTCTGGCAGTCATAGGCGCGGCGGCCAGGGTGTGATTGAAACCGCGCTGGCCAAGTATGGGGGATCGATTAGCGACGACGGGGTGTCACGGATGCTGTTCCCATCAGTGGGTACCTTCGAGGCGGTGCCCACCAAGATAGTGTCGCCCCACGACGGTATGCTTGCATCGAGCAACCGAAAGTCAAGGCACAGCATCAATTCTCCTAGAGGAATTCGGGGATATGACCAAGGGTTACGATGAGCGGCCGGTCACGCTGGCCCCTATCTTCCTAGCCAGTTTCGTACTATGGGTCGGTCGGAGCGTCCGAGATGTAGTGAGTCCGTCGAGGGGCGGGCGGCAGGGGCTGGTTGTGCCCGATCGGGATTTCCAACTCGAGGCCGTCTTCGACGCGCAGACTCCGGTCGTATTCCGTGGTGTCGCAACAACTTGGCCGGTATTCGATGATTTTCAGCCGGAGGCGCTGCGCGAGAAATACGGCAGCCAGAAGGTAGCCGCGCTGACCAGTGCGACCAATGTGTTCACGCAGGAAACGTCGCCGGTCGAGGTGCTCGAATATCGCGATGTCATGGCGGCTGTTTTCGACGAACCGAAGCCGGGCAAGAACTACTACTCGCGTGCCGCCGCCGACCCGCAGCCACTCGCCGATCAGCTGCCGGCGCGCGTCGGCACCCGGCGACAGAGTTCGGCGGCGAGCAGTGTGTGGATCGGCCAGCAGGGCAATCTGACACCGCTGCACAACGATCCGTGGCACGGCCTGCTGATTCAGCTACACGGCCGCAAGCGGGTCCGGCTGTTCCCGCCGAATGAGTACCACAATGTGTATGGCCGGATACCGACGAATGTGTCGGCGCCCTACACCGGGCTCCCCGACGAGTTCGACCCGGATGTGCGCAGCTTCGACAAGCTCGGGGAGGCGTCCTACTACGACGTGGTCCTCGAGACCGGTGACATCCTCTACATCCCGATGTTCTGGTGGCACCAAGTCGAATCCGTGGATCCGGCGATCTCGTATGTCGCGCGCTACAACCCGAGCTACTTCGAATTCATGAAGGCGGCCTTCTTCCCGATGGCGGTGCGTGGTGTGTTGCGCATTGTCGATGGCATCGTGGGCAGGGTCCGCAAGCGGAAGTGATCGGCCATGTGGCGCACCGTGTTCGGTGGGTGCTGTAACTGGCCCGGCACTTGCCGTTCACGCTCGAGCTACTGACGAGTTGCCAAGCGCTGTCATCGTCGAATCCGAGGATCCGATGGTGATGGTGCGGGGAACCGCTGGAGCTCCAGGAGTGCGCGATGTCGGACAAGTTGAAGCACGACGCGGATCTGTTCGAGCAGGCCGCCGAGCGGACCAGCGCCGTTCGGGACCGGGTCAGTAGCGTGCTGAGCACCCTGGATGCCGCGCTCGCCGGACGCGGTGCGCCGTGGGGGAACGACAAGTTCGGCCAGCAGTTCACCGAAGGTCCCGAGGGATACTTGGTCGCCCGCGAGAAGATAACCGAGAATGTCAAGACCACGGCGACGAATTTCGACAACTTCTACACGGGCCAGACCAAGACCGCCAAGGAATTGCGGCGGATGGACAAGTCCAATGCCGACGGCTTCCGGTGAGTCGAGGGTCGGCGTAGCTCATGACGAACGAATTCGCCAAGGCCGAGATGGCGGCCGTGCTCGATGAAGTCCAACAACAGTTTCAGGCGATCGCGCAGGTGCAGCAGCAGCGTGCCGAACTGACCGCGAGCGCTACCGTGCGCAAGCGGATCACTGTCACCGTGAATGCCGACGGCACGATTATCGAAACCAAATTCGGTTCCGGCATAGAGGAATTGAGCTACGGCGAGATCGCGAAGGCGGTGACCGAAGCGGCGCAGCAGGCGGCCGCCGAGGTGGCGCGCAAGGCGCAGGAGCTGATGCTGCCCCTGCACGACCGCCGTGCCCGGCTGCCCAAACTGTCCGACCTGATCGAGGGCATGCCCGACCTGAGCGCCGAAATGCCGAAGGCGCCAAGGATTTCGCTGGCACCGCCGAATTCCGAAGAGCGCCAGTCGGTTTCCGTCAATGATGGTGCCGCAATGGAATTCAGCGATGTCGAGGTGGTCCCACATCGATCGGCGACCGACCGCGGAGTCACCGATTCCAGCTGGTGACCGACGGTGAGCGCGGATGGCTGAGCTGCCGGGTTATCTCCAATGGCTGGAATGGGTCGCCGGATCCGACTGGCCTGCGGGCGATCCCGATGGCATGTGGGGGTTGGCGGACGACTGGCGAACCGCGGCCGCCGGACTGCGCGATATCCTGCCCGATATCCGTGATGCGAAAACCGCGTCGCTGAAGGCGTATCCGGACGGCGATGGTATCGAGGCGATCGTCGCGAACTTCGACAGCTATCTCGAAGGTCCGCAATCGCTCGAGATGCTGGCCAACGATTTCGAGAAGCTGGCCGAATCGGCGACCGGCGTCGGCACCGAAATCGAATACGCCCAGCTGATGCTGATCACTTCGCTGGCACTGCTCGCGGCCGAGATCGCGATCGCATGGATCTTTCCGCCGACCGCGCCCGCGGCGGAGGCGCTGGCGATTGCCGGAACCCGGGTGGCCATCCGGATGATCGCAAAGCGGATCATGGACAAGATCGTCGAGATCGTGGCCAAATTCCTCGGGCGTCGACTGGCGAATTTCCTGGTCCGTCACATTGCCCTCGATACCCTCCTCGGCACGGTCCAGGACTGGGGAATTCAGCAGTACCAGGTGAGTTCGGGGCATCGCAAGGAGGTCAATTGGGAGCAGGTCGGTATCACCGCGATCAGTTCGGCGGTCGGCGCCGGTGTCGCTAGCCCACTCGGTGAGCGAATCGGCAAAAAGCTCGCCGATGTGGAGATGAAGGCATGGTTGCGCGGACTGATTACCGGCACGACCGCGGGTACGGTGGGTGCCCTTGCCGGTTTCGGTGGCAGTGTCGGCGCGCAATTCGCGTTCACCTGGGCGAAGTCCGGGCCGGAAGGTGGTTGGGACAAGGCCGTCGACGGTCTGAAGAAGACCGAATTCGACCTGCGTATGTTGACGGCGGGCGCCTCGAATGGCGCGATGTCCGGTGCGAATCGGGCGATGGCCGAACAGTTCTATCAGCAGCGGCATCCGGAGTGGTTTCGGCCGAATGGTTCGCCCGTCGATCCGGATAGTTTGTCCCGCATCGGTTTTCGTCCCGACGCGGGGACGGTCGGTGCCGGTGATGGTGCCGACGCCGGTGGGCGTGCGGGTGCTGCTTCGGGAAACGGGCAGACCGGCGAGGGTGCGCCGAATGCGGGGCATACGGGGGAGTCGGCTGGTCGCAGCGGTGGTGACGGTGCGGCCGATGGTTCGACGGCGCATGCGGTGGATGGCGGTTCAGCCGCTCGTTCGGACGGATCGTCGAATAGTTCTGGTGCGAGCGATGATTCGGCGCGTGCGCGTGGCGCTGATGACAGTACGTCGAAGGCGGGGGCCGCCGGTGATGGCGCGACTGCGCGTGGTGGTGACGACGGTGCGACTGCGCGTGGTGGTGATGACGGTGCGACTGCGCGTGGTGGTGATGACGGTGCGACTGCGCGTGCTGGTGATGACGGTGCGACTGCGCGTGCAGGTGATGACAGTTCCTCGACTGCGCGGGCCGACGAGGACGGCTCCGCGAGCACACAGCTCGCGGGCGATGGAACTGCGGATGGGCGCGCTGCCGACGGTGGCGCCGACCAGTCGAGCACGCGAAATTCGGAGGTGGGAACCGGATCGGAAGGTGCCGTACGGCCCGCCGAAGAATCCGCGACTCATACGGATCTGGCTGCGGCACAGACGAATTCGACTGTCGAATCCAACGGTGCCGACGATCGCACGGCCGACCATACGGGAACGGCAGCGCACGAGGGGCAGAGCAGGCTCGATGCCGGTACCCGGGCCGACCTGACCCCGGCAGGCGCGGAACATACTTCGAACGCGACCGCCGATACTTCGCGCGCCTCCGGTGACAACTCGGCCACGCAGGCAGGCGCCCCCGCAGCATCGACCCCACTCCAAACCGGCTCCGCCCCCGCACAACCCGGATCAGCGACGCAGGCCGCACCCGACGCCCGCAACGGCGGAACACCGTCCGCACCGCGCGCGACTTCAACCGCCGAAGTGCGCCCCGGCGCGACCGCCAACGCCGAAACAACACGGGGCGGACAGATCCGCCCACCATCGACCCCCGAACCCCGCACCACAACGCCATCCACCGCCGATACGCGCACCAACGCCGACGGCCGCCCAGGCACGGACCGCTTCCGTGCTGGTACCAGCGATACCCGCTCCGAATCCAACCCCAACCGCACTACCTCCGAAAACCGCGCGGGCGCAGCCCAATCCACACCCCACCACCCCATCGCCGAACCCGTAGTAAGCACCCGGACAGAACCAGCCCCCACCCGCGCCGACGCCCAGTCCGACAGCAACGTCACCGTCCGCCCCAACAGTGACCCCACCGCCCGCCCGGACCGTGCCGACGCCGCGCGACAAGCCCATGACAGTGACCGTGCCGTGCGCCCCGAGGGTGATGTCCCCGAAACCGACCGCGCCGTGCGTTCCGCGGCCGACGCTGCCATGCGGACTGATGATGTCGTGCGCGACAGCGGCGGTGCGGTAGAGCCTCGGGGTGGCGGTGCCGTGCGGGCTGACGGTGACGGTGTTGCGCGCCTCGGTGACCAGGGGGTCGTGCACCGAGGCGACGAGGGGGCCATGCGCTCCGGTGATGAGGGCGTCGTGCGTCCTGGTGATGAGGGCGTCGTGCGTCCTGGTGATGAGGGCGTCGTGCGTCCTGGTGATGAGGGCATCGCGCGTCCCGGTGACGAGGGTGCCATGCGCGTCGCCGACGACCCCCCAACGCGCTCTGAACCTTCCGACGTACGGCGTGCGACGGATCCGGCGGGGGAGGGGAATCGGGCTGGTGGGGATATCGAGCCGTCCAAGTCACATCGTGGCGATGGGGAGGAGGTCGAGGCGCGGCGGGAGGCGGCGCGGCGGCGGGCAGAGTCGCTTGATTCCGCGGTGGCTTTTGTGCCGCAGCCGGCGGTGGCTGAACCGCATCGGGTGGCGGGGGATGCGCCCGCGGACAGGGCACACGATGGCGATGGCGCGGGCAGTCAGCATCGTCGGGGCGGGGATGAGGTTCGGGTTCCGGAGCGGAATCGTGGCCGGTGTGCGGAGTTGTCGCTGCGGTTGATCAAGGCGATTACCGAGAGTTCGGCGATCCGGTTGCCCGAGCGGGTGATCGGGCTGGACGGTATGACGGCTGCGGAGGTGCAGACGGCCGCGGGTGGGCAGTTGCGTTCCTATGGCGATCACGGCGAGATCGCGCGGCTGTTGCTTTCCATGCCGGAGGGGTCCTCGGCGCTGGTTGTCGATGAATACAGCGGTCCGGTCGACAGGTACAACGTTGGTGCGCACGCGTATGTGCTGGTGCACGAGAACGGTGGGATCGTGGTGCGCGATCCGGGAGCGGGCCGGGTGGAGGGCTTCCCGCCGACGGTGCCGCGCGAACTCAGTGGTACCTATGCGATTGCCTTCGATCCGGCCGGAAAACCGTTGCACCCCATCGGTTCCGAGCATCCGCATACGAGCGATCCCTCGGCTCGCATCGGCCGTTCGCTGGATGCGCAGCCCGATCAGGTCCGTGAACTGTTGCGTCAGACCGAGACCGGGCGGCGGATCGCGGCGAGCTTCGACAACGGTCCCTTTCGCGACGGATTCGAACCGTCCGCGGGTGACGGCCGAGCCGGGGAATTCCGCCGTCGCGAATTGACAGCGGTCGCCTTCACCTCGGGTGTCGATCATGTCCAGCAGGCGCTCACGCTGGCCCATGAATCCGTGCACGCCGAACGGTACGTCCAGGGCCGAACCGGTGATGTCCGCGCGATGGCACGCGACGAATTCGTGCGCACCATGGTCGGCGAGGAGGCTGCGGCAACAGGCCGCCGCTTCCAATTGGCCCGGGAATTCCGGGATCTCGGCCACGAGATCGCGGTGCACCCGCTCGAAGAGACATACACCACCGCCTATGATCGCGCCGCCGCCGATCTGTCGGCCAGCGATTCGTCGCTGACACCGGCCGAGATCCGCCAGGCCGCACATGAGGTCGCCGTCGACGCGCTGCGCCACGAGATCGCCACCTACGAATGGCGAAACGGCAGGAACTACACCGATTACTACGGTGACGCCTGGGATCGCGGCCATGTGCGCGCCCAACTCCCGCCCGGCGCGCACATGCACGACGCCCCTGCGGATGTCACGGAGAATATGCGTTCCGGGGCGCTGGCCCGTGAGTCGGCCTTCCGCGACCTGCGCGACACCTCGGAAGAACTCGCCAGGCGCGCGACGGCCCTCGGCCTCGATCCGACCCTCGCCAGACAGCCGCTGCAGCGCCAGATCACCGACCACCTGCAGCGCATCGCGAATGAACTTGCCGGACAGAGTGTTCCACCCGAACGGCAGGCGGAACTCCGTACCGAAGAACACGACCTGCGCACTCTCGCGGATCTCGCCGACCAGCGTCAGCATGCCCAAGCGACCTACGACCAGCGCGCCGATCAGGTGGCCGACGCGGCGATCAGAGAAGTCCTCGACCAACATCTGCGCGACGCCCCCACTGCGCGGATGCTCAACGAGCACATCGTGCATATCCCCGGGGAGCCCGACCGTCTGGTCATCGCGTCGGGCACCGACGACCATCAGCGCGTCCTGCACGAGGCACGGCAGCACCCGGAGATCCGCGAATTGCTCGACCGGCCCGGGGTCGTGCGCGAACACCTGAATGTGGATACCGACCAGATCGGCCGCATCCGGGTCGAGCCCATCGCAGAGCCGTCACCCAACCAGTTCGATCGCGCCACCGATCTCACCCCGCTGGATCGTGCGGGCGTGGCGGCCCAAGAGCGCATCGCACGGATTCGCGAACAGCTGCGGGAGACCGAAATCGGCCGCTGGGCCGACGAGGTGCTCACCCGCAACGATGTCGATATCGTGCACGAGTCCGGCGCGGACGACCGCTACTACCCGAGCCGCCGCACCCTCGCCCTGGATGTCGGCGCCTCCGCTGCGGCACAGATGGCCGCCCTGGTGCACGGTGCCATCCACGTCGAATTGGCCCACACCCGCGAGACTCCCGGCGGCGCACAGGAACGCATGCGCCTACCGCGCGAGGAATACATCGCGCGCATGCTCGACGAGGAAACCCGGGCGCATGCGCTGGAAATCATTGCGGCGAAACAACTCAGGGTGGCCGGACATGATCTCGCGGAAACTCCGCTGGAGCGCACCTACACCGGCGCCTACGACGCCGCCCGCGCCCGCGCACATGAGGAGAATCCACAAGCCCCCACATCGGAATTGGACCGAATCGCCAATGCGGCGGGTCTGGACGCCATCCGCCCCGAGGTCGCCGACCATCGGCCCGAGCATTCGTCCGAGACCCACGCCGAGTTCTACGGCCGCGCCTGGGATGACGCGCACGGCATTCGCTCGTTCGACGATATCGTCCGCTCCGCCATCGCTTCCGGCGAACGGTCGGTCACGGTGCTCAGCGAGGCTTCCTCGGTCCATGCCGCCAGGAAGGTGGAGCTGGTCGCCTTCAACGATGGCACCGAACTGATTCGTAAGACCGTCATGAATCCGCGCCATGCGGTCGCCGAACGGCTGGCATCGCTGCTCGGCCGCACCATCGGTGCGAATGTGCCGGAAGTGTTCCACGCCAAATCCAATGTCGTGTACCTGGAAAAGCTGGCGGGACGTGTTGCGGCAGAACGGCATCCGCAGTTCGTCGACGTGCACGAACTCGGTTACGCCGATAGCGTCGCGGGCCGGGCACTCGGTCTGCTGGACGCGCTGATCCGGATTCCGGACCGCGATGCGCAGGGCTGGATGATCGGACCGCAGCGCGAGGTCATCGGCATTGATCACAGTCGTGGGTTCGAGGAGAGCGAGGCCGCGCGAAATGCGCTGAGCCCGTTCGCCGAACACTTCCTGCGGCGAAATGGCGACAGTATCGAGGTCATCGACCACCATCTGCCGCGCGCGGTCGTCGACGCCATTACCGAACGCGTTGCCGCGTTGCGCCCCGAGTTCGACAAGCACAATCGCGGCGAGTGGCACGACACAGTGCTGGCACGGCTGGCCGAAATCCGCGCGCACGCGAGCGATTCGCCGCCGGACCACAGCGATACCGCGGTGCGGCCGGAGGATCCGAGCAGCCGGGACGCCGATTTCGACGACAGCCCGAACGCGTACACCAACCGATACGGTGGGGACAACCAGCACGGCATCCACGGCCGGGTCGACGCGGACGGCATACTGCGCGTGACGGTGCGGGTCGGCGACGGCACTCCGACCGGGCGCGAAATGTTCCGCGACATGATGCGCGAGCTCGGACATCAGGTGACCGAGATCCGCGCCGAATGGAATGCCGACGAGCGGGTTCGCGACAACCTCGATACCTTCAACGCCGGTATACAGGAGCTGTACCTGACTCCGGAAGACGCGGCGCGCAATACCTTCACCGGCAAACTGGCAGTCGAACTCGGCTTCACCGAGGTGCGCTTCGATCAGGATGCGATGCGCGGTCGGCCCGGCGAATACGAGAAGGTCGTCGCGCATTTCAGCAGGCCGGAGACCCCGATCCGACCCGAAGCGCCGGGCGACGGGGCGGATTCGCCCGAATTCCGGCCGGAGTTCCCACCGGCACATCCGGACGACGCCGCCCAGCAGCGGCAGGCCCAGCAGCAGCGCCGAGACGTGCTGGATCGATTGGCGGCGGAGAACGCGGCGGCGGTGCGCGAGCGCGATGCAGCAAGGGCCGCGGGCGATCCGGAGCGCATCGCACGGGCCGAAGAGCGGGTGGCACGGCTCGACGAGGCGATGGCGATCGCACTGCAACGCGATGCCTTGCTGCGGGCCGGGGCGATTCCGGTGACCGATCGGGTCGGTGTGGTGCCGGGTGAGCCCGCGCGCGTATTCGTGGTCGGCTGGGGCGACGGTGATCCGGTCCGGGCGCTGGACGCCGCGTCCGCCCGACATCCGCAACTGGCCGAACTGCGCGCCGAACCCGGGACTGTCGTGCGCGAGCTGCGGATCGGCGCGCAGGGTGAGACGCGGGTGCTGCGCATCGATGACTCAACGGCAGGGCAATCGCGGGCCGAGGTCCACCGGTCCGAGGAAGCTGGTGATGGTAGGAAGCCCCCGTCCGAGGAAGCCGGTGGTGGTAAGCCGCCGCCATCCGAGGAAGCCGGTGGTGGTGGTAAGAAGCCGCCATCCGAGCCGCCAGTGCCAGCCGGGACCCCCGACGATCCGGATCACTCGCGAAACGAGAACTCCGGGGATGAATCCGCGGATCCGTCGAATCGGGATGAGCCGCGTCGCGTCGTCATCGATGCGAACGGCGAAGAGGTGCCGCTCCAGGTGCGGCCCGACGATGCGGGGGGTTGGCGCGTCGAAACTCCCGAAGAATCCGGAACACCCGCTCGCCCAGCGGATTCCGAGCCACCTGAGAAGAAGTCGCAACTGCGCCGGGCGTGGGAGCGGATTCGGCAGCGGATGCGCGTGCGTGGTTACGTGGGCGACTACCCGAAGTACCCGTCGGGTTCGGGTGAGGACCGCCGCGGCCAGAACGCGGTGGCGGATGGTGCGGCACATGTGCCGGATCTGTTCGGATCGCATCCGCATCCGCAGGCGCCCCAACCGCCGCAGCCGACGCCCGGACACGAAACCGTCGCTCGACCCGCCCCGGAGGGTGAAGACCAGGGCCTCAATATGGCCCGCATCGCTAAGGAGGGTTGGACGGCGTGGCGTAAGCGGGAGCATCTGCCGATCCTGAACCGGCTCTCCGGCCGGACTCGAGATGTGGCAGGCGATTTCGTGACGCCACGCACGCCCGACGGCGAGGAATACCGGTTCTGGGTGAGCGACGCCGATCCGGACTTGGTGCGCCAGACCGTCACCGAACTGCTCGAGGTGGAGGCCATCGCGCCGGAAGAGGCGCGGGCGGTGCTGGAAGAGGCACTGGCCGTCGCCGATCCGGAACAGCGGCAACGGATTATCGATGATCTGGAGAACTTCGGTCTGATCTCGGACGAGGAGGCCAGGGCGCTCGAACACGAGCCGACGCAGCCGGAGCAGATTACCGAAATCGACGGTCTGCCACCGGAAGACGAATCGCTCACCGATACGGCACACCGACTCGGTCTCGATCTGCCCGACGAAAGTCCGGAGACCATTCGCCGGGTACTCGACGAGCAGGAATACCGCACGATGCGTGAGGCGGCCGCGATCGCGGGCCTCGCGGAGGCGGCCGATCGCTTCAACGAGGAGGTCACGCGTCCCTATGTCGACGCCGACCTGGAGGGCGGCTCGGGTCCCGAGCTGCATGGTCGCGAGCCGGTGGCGGGGGAAATCAAGGATCCCGATGCTCGGCGGGGCGATGAGGACGAGGACTACTACGACGAGGACGAGCCGAACAGCGCGTCCGCCCCCCGATGGGGCGTGTCCGATGCCACGGGCCGTCCGGTGCCGCTGGCCGATCAGGTCAGCATGTTCGACGACAATCCGATGGGCCGCTTCCTCAACGAGTTGATCACCGCCTTCGACGGCCATCCCGGTCTGCGGGACTTCCGGCCCGTCGGCAACGGCGCCGACCCGCTGCGCGAATGGGGCGATATCGGCGACGGGCAGGAACTGGGCCGCGACCAGGGACCCCGGGTGTTCTTCGAGCACGCGCTGCGCCGCGACCAACTTCGCGATGCGGCGTCCACCTGGGCGCAGATGTTCGGCCTCGGCCTCGATGATGTGAACCCGCGCAATCTCGATGCCACGTTGCGCAGGCTGTGGGCCGAGCACGACGCGCGGGTCGCCAGGGTCGCCGAATTCGCCGAGGCCGCCGAACCGCATCTGCGTGGCGCGGAGCAGGAGCCGGTCGGGGAAATCCATGGTGATCAGGTCGCGCGGGTCCCCGTCGGCGAGGGTGCGCCGGATCGGCTGGTGGTGATCAACGGGCCGCTGGATCGGGCGGATGCGTTGGCGCGGGCGCTCGCCGATGATCCGGCATTGGCCGATGCGCTCAATCGGGGCGAGGTCGAACTCGACTACCGGTCCGCGCGCACGGATCGCATGGGGCAGATTCATCTGGATCCGGTCGAAACACCCGAGGTATACCACCATCGGGAGACGATCGACGGCCGCGAGCTGGTCGTCACGATGGTGCGGGACAACGACGGTCAGTGGCGTGCCGTGCAGGCCCCTGTCGAGGAGGCGACCACGCATTCGCCCGGGGACGAGGGCAACGCGCCACCCCGCACGCGTGCCGAAATGGCCGCCGAAATCGTCGCTCTGGCAAAGGAACTCGGCCTCGGACCAGACGCATTGCACCCGGATCGGCTGGCGCGGACCATTGCGGAGCTGAAGCTGGCCAATGCGCTGCGCGCCGGTCAGGTCGAGGCGCTGGCCGACTTCGCGCGCACGATGAACGAGATCGAGAACTTCAACGATATCGGCGATGCGCGCGGTCAACTCGCGCACCGGCTCGATATTCCGGAGTCGGAGCTGACGCCGCGGCGGGTCGCGGAGGCGCTGGCCGATCCGCAATGGCGCAGCGCGCGGCGCGAGCAGCAGTTCAAGGATCTGGCCGACTATGCCAAGCAGCTGCGCGATATCGATCGGGGCGCGGTCAATGCCGCTCGCGATCGTTTGGCGTCACAGCTCGGGCTGGATGACTCGAAATCGTTGCAGCCGACCAAGATCAGCATCGCAGACGACGGTGAGATCGTGCGCCGACTGGATGCGAACGGATTGGATCCGGCGAAGCTGCGCAAGGTGATCGAGGGCCTCGAGGGCGAGGGTAAGCACGATCAGGTGGTCGACGCGCTCACCGAATATCTGCGTGCGCTGATCGATGCCGATCCGTACTCCGATGTGCCGCGCGGCGATCTGTCCGCCGATCCGCGCGCCGCGGGCGAACCGCCGATCCATGAACTGGCCGGTGTGCAGGCGTTGCGCGAAATCATCGCCGAGGCCATGCGATCCGGGAATGCGCTCGATTTCGGGAGGGTGCTCGCGGACCATCCCGGCCGCGCCGATGGTGTGTCCGGCGAGGAGCGTGGGCGACCCGAACCGAATCGTGACTGGGCCCGGCTCGTCGGTGTCGATATCGCGGGTGCGGATGATGCGACCTTCCGCAAGGTGTACGAGGCTTATCGCGACGGCAAGATCGAGAAGCACGAGGGGCTCAGCCCGGCCGAGCTGACCGCCGAACTCGGTCGCATGCGTGCGGAAATCCAAGCGCGCGCCGAGCAAATCCGGAACCTCGCCGCATTGCTCGACGAGTTCTACGCCGCTCCTGGCGAATTGACGGCACCCGGTCCCGGTGCCGACCGAGCGCCGAGAGTGGGTGGGCCGGACGATGGCGGGCCAGGACGCAAGCCTGGTGGCCCTGCGGACCCGGGATCGGCCGATCCACCGGTCCGGCCCGGCGCCGAGCCGGATGCCCGCTCGGACTGGAAGCGGCGGATGGATGCCGAACAAGACGAGTGGAACGCGCGCATGCATGCGGAACTCGACGAATGGATCGCGCGGATGCACACGGAAGAGGGTGCGGCGGACGGCAATTCGGCGGATCCACTCGCGCGCATCGACGAAGCGTTCCAGCGGGAATCTGCGGCCGCCGAGGAGGCGTTCCGGCGTCGGAACGAGGAGGCGGAGGCCGAACATCAAGCGCTGATGGACCATCTCGACGAGGTGATGCGTCGGCTCGAGGAGCGGTTCGGGGATGCCGATAGTTCGCAGGAGGCTGCGCGCATCGATGATGCGTTGGCGCGTGAGTTGGCTGCTGCCGAGGAGGCGTTCCAACGTCGTGATGCGGAGGCGGAGGCTGAACATCGAGCGCTGATGGATCGTCTCGATGAGGTGATGCATGGGCTCGACGAGCCTTTGGCGGGGGTTGATGATCTGCGGGAGGTGGTGCCGGAGTCGGATTCGGCTGCATCGCGGATCGATGATGCGTTGGCGCGTGAATTGGCTGCTGCCGAGGAGGCGTTCCAACGTCGTGATGCGGAGGCGGAGGCTGAACATCGAGCGCTGATGGATCGTCTCGATGAGGTGATGCATGGG
>NZ_JBFANN010000004.1:99643-267959 GCF_040674855.1 Nocardia sp. NPDC049707
GGCTCGACGAGCCTTTGGCGGGGGTTGATGATCTGCGGGAGGTGGTGCCGGAGTCGGATTCGGCTGCATCGCGCATTGATGATGCGTTGGCGCGTGAGTTGGCTGCTGCGGAGGAGGCGTTTCGGCGTCGTGATGCGGATGCGGAGGCGGAGCATCGAGCGCTGATGGATCGTCTCGATGGGGTGATGCGTGGGCTGGAGGAGCCTTTTGTGGGGGTTGATGATCTGCGGGAGGTGGTGCCGGAACCGGAGTCGGCTGAGTCGCTCGGTGATGATGCGTCCGCTCGTAAGTCCGAAGAGTCGCCGCGCTCGGATGACGAGCCGGATGAGGATGGGCCAGAGCCAGCGGCATCGCCATCCGGACCGCCACACGATCCGCCGGACAGTCCGGCCTCCGGTGCGAAACCGATTCCGGAGTCGTCCGAACCGACGCGCGGCGAGGAGCCGATTCAGGTTCGCCTCGACGACGATTCGGATGGCGTGGAGTCCGCGATTCCGGAGGAGGCGGGGCCGCAGGAGAACACCGAACCGGTCGCGGAAGCCGGGGGTGGGTCGAAGAAACCGCCCACTGACCCGCCCGCACCGCCGACGTCCGATCCGGAGGAACCGTCAGGTCGGAAAGCTGAAGACGGCGGTGCGGAGAACAGGAAGCCAGCTGGCATACCGGATGCGACCGGGAGACCGGATCCAGCACCCGAAGCCCGGATCGGTCCGGAGCACGAGGAGGCGGTGCGGGCGCATGCGGATGCGGTCGCGCGGCGGGATGCGCTGGCGGCCCGGATCGCGGAGCTGGCCGATCGACTTCCGGCGCAGGAGGACGCGGATGCGTGGACGCCGCGCCGGATTCGGGCGACCGTTGCCGAATTCGCCGGGCGGCGACTCCTTTCGGATGCCGATCGGGCCGTGGTGGCCGAATTACAACGACTCGCACTGGAATTCGCACGGGTCGATGCCGAGGCAGGCGAACTCGCGACGCGCATCGGACTGGTCGACGAATACGACCGGTTGTTGCAGGAGCGGCGCGATCTGGTGCGCGAGCGCGAGTTCGTGCGCGCCAAGGCCAATGAGCGCGCCGCCAATTTGGGTCTCGACGATTCGACGGAATGGGTGCGCCGGGACCCCGATGCGCGCGACGAGGCGATTCAAGCGCTGCACACCCGCGCCCGGACCGATGTCGTCGACGTGCAGGGCGGCCTCGACGAGGCGAATGCTCAGGTGCGCAGCCCCGTCGAGCCCGGTGAGCAGGGGCGGCGCGAAGAGGCGTTGCGCAAACTCATCGCGGCGACCGAGGACTTCGAATCCCTCGACGATCAGGTCCGTCGGGTCGATCAGCGACTGTCCGAGCTGGAGGACCAGGGCGTCGCGCGACACCGGCCGCCGTCGGAAGAGGGCGCTGCCGAAATCGATCGGATGGCGCGGGAGCGGGCCGAGGAGCTTCGGCAGATCAAGCCGCGGCGGACCATGCGCGATGATTTGGCTGTCCGGCTCGGTGTGGTCGATGCGTCGGGCCATCCGGATGAGGCGGCACTGCAACCGGATCGGCTGCGGAATACGATCGCCGACCTGCGAGTCGAGGCGGATGCCGAGGCGCGCGATGGCACTCTGTCCACGGCCGAGTCGGCCGCTCGGCATCGCGAAATCGACGGACTCTTCGACGCCGCCGATGATGTGAACCAGGCGCACAATCGGATCGGCCGCCTGCAGGACGAAATGGCCAGCGCCGCAGGTGTATGGCGGCAGCAGGTCGAGGCCGAGGGCGGGCGCATGGTCACCGACCGGGTCGGCATCGTGGCGGGCGAGCGGCCCCGCATCATCGTGTACGGTCCGCGCCCCGATCCCGCGTCGCCGCGCATGGATCACGATCGGGCCCTCGCCGATGCGCTGCGCCGCGATCCCGCGGTCGCCCAGGCGATGGTGCGTCCGGAAACCCGCGTGGAATACCGTGAGGTCCGCGCGGATCGGGAGGGCAATACCCGGACGTTGCGGCTGTCGCCACCTGAGATCCGACGATTGAGCACCGGCTGGCACAACGGCAGACGCATGGATATGACGTCCTGGGTCGATGCCGAAGGCACTGTGCACCATGTCGATCCGACCCGTCCCGATTGGGTGGACAATCGCGATGCCGGGACAGTGCCGAAGAAGTTCACCCCGAAGGATCCGCCGGACGGTGTGAGCGGCTGGGCCATGGAGGATGTCGTCAACGACATCACCCTGCCGACCGATCATGTTCCGCCGGGCGAGATCGCGGAGAGCACCCTGCCGGTGCATATGCCGCAGGCACCCGCGCGCTACGACACCTCGTCCGTGCCGCCCGGCACACCCATCTTCGAACAGCACTGGGGCGGTGACGCTTACAACATCACCCGGCTGATTCTGATGGCCGCGCAGACGCCCAAGCATCCGGCGGTGCAGGCCTGGATTCAGGCGCATCCGGAGATCGGTGCATGGGTGCAGGCCCGGCCGTGGCTGCAGAAGATCCCGCCGTTCGGCACCGTCTTCCGCAATTACGAGTGGTTCGCGGGGCCGGAGCGCAATATCCAACCGATGCATCGGCCGTGGGATCCGGCCGAACACGGCCATCCCGCGGATCGGGTGGCGATTTCCGAAGGGCTGCAACGGGAATGGGATCGTGACGTCGCGAACTGGCGTCGCGTGCAGGACTGGGCCGACGCCGAGTACCAGCGGTTCCTCGCCGATGACAGCGATATCGATCGGATCATGGACGGGCTCGATGCGCACCGCCGGGCCCAACAGTTGGCCGCGGCCCGGGATGTGGTCGGGACCGTGCAGGACAGGCTGGTTACGGCGGATCGTGGTATTGATCCGACTCGCGATGTCGATGCGCAGTTGCTGCGGATGCAGGACGAAAACGACCGCGTCGCTGATGATTTGGCGGACCGTTTCGTGGTCGACGATCGGAACGCGGTGCGCGACACCATCGCCGACATTCGCGAGCTTTTGCGCGCGGGCGCGGATCCGGCGGCGATCGCCCAGATCCTCGCTCAGCACATGCACCACGACATGCCGGCGTTCACGCGTGCCGAGATCGAGCAGATCAAGAACCATCTGATGGTCGATGAGCATCTGGTGCGCGACTACACCGATCCCAACGGCGCGTACGTCCGTCGTCCGATGGATCGCCTCGCCGATGTCGCCGAGGCATGGAACCGGTTGATGGCGGGCGAACCGCTGCCCCAGGACCTGATCCTGCTGCAAGACGCGCGCGCGGAAGCCGACTTCCTGCGCGCCATTCGGGGTGCCACCTGGCGCGCTGCCAACACCCACGCCATCGGCCTCGGCTTCCACTGGGACGCGGACCGTCCGCCGCTGACCGACTGGCGTGCTGACATTCCCTACGCGGTCGATATCCTCCCGCCGGATCCGGCCTGGTCGCCACCGGTCCAGCACACCGGTCCCGAACTGCCACCGGATGCGCCGCCGCTCGGTGCTATTGCGCCGCCGGATACGCCGAGCCCCGGGGGGAGTGCGCGATCCGGGGGTGTGCGGCCGGAATCCGAGTCTCCTGCGGAAGGCAGTGCGTCGGGGCGGGATCCCGATGCGGCCGCGCGACAGGCCGATATCGAGCGCATCGCGGACGAATGGGCCGCCGTGTTCGTCGCTCGTGAAGACGCGCGCACCGCCCTCGACCAGGCCATGGCCGACCCACAGCAGACCGACGAACAGCAGGCCGCCGCACGTCGATTGGACGAGGCTGACGCCGAACTGACGCGGTTGAACGAGGAATTGAGCCGCGCGGTTGCCCGAGATATCGCCGAAACCGAAGCGAGCCAGGATGATTCGTTGGGTGCTCAGTCGGATGCGCGGGCACGGCAGGATGGTTCGGGCAGCGATCCTTCGGCACCCGAATCGACCGGCGACGGTTCAGTGCGTCCATCCCAAGATCCCCCGACCCCGGTATATCCGGACGAACCCGGGGACCCCACCGACCCCGTGCGGCGAATCGAGCAGGCGCATCAGCGTGCTGTGGCTGGGTTCGATGAGTTGCAGCGCCGCATCGATGCGTGGCACGAGGAGGCGTTGCGAGAGAACGAGCGGCGCTACGAGGAAGCTGTCAACTCGCTGAGTGAGCCGGAGCGGCCGATGCGGCCCGGCGAGGCCGATCGGTCTGCCACGGATCCGAGGTCACCGGATGGTCAGGATCTGAACGAGAGTGCTGGTCGTCGTGATTCTGCGAGTGACGAGTCCTCTGACAGCGCAGTGGGTCGAGACGGTGACGGTGACGGTGAATCATCCGACGGTGTCAGGTCAGGCGATCATTCGGGCGATGCGGAGTCATCCGATGCTGGGCGGGGTCGTGGCCGTTTCGATGGTGAATCATCAGGTGAGACAACGCGTCCCGAGCAGGGAGGTGATGGTGAGTCGGCTGCGGAGCGGGTGCGGAACGAGCGTGCTGGTGCAGGGGAGACCTCCGGTGGTGGCTCGCGTATTCGGGCGGGGGACGGGGAGTCGGGTGCCGATGCCGGGAGTCGCGGTCGGGACCGAGGTGCGGACGAGGGTGGGGCTCGGTCTAATCGGGATGGTGAGCGGGTCCCTCCGGAGGGGCGGTCGGATTCGGGTGGTTCGGAGCCGCCGCCGTTGCCCGGTTCGATGCTGCGGTCCCATATTCCGCATCCGCCGAAGCTGAACCACGAGTACGAGATGCCCGATCCGCCGAGTCGGGCACCGTTCGATCCGACGTGGCCGCTGCCGAAGCACCCGCCGGAACCACCGCAGCCGCCGCATCCACCGACACCGCCGCATCCGCCGAAGCCTCCGGTTCCACCGAAGCCTCCGGTTCCACCGAAGCCTCCGGTGCCGCCGCATCAGCCGGTGCCGCCCAAACCGTCGGTACCCCCGACGCCCCCGCCTCCATCAACACCGAGGGTGCCGCCGAAGCCTCCGGTGCCGCCGCATCAGCCGGTGCCGCCCAAACCGCCGGTACCCCCGACGCCTCCGCCTCCATCAACACCGAGCGTGCCTCCGGTTCCACCGACTCCTCCATTGCCGCCGACGCTGCCGACGCTGCCGACGCTGCCGGTGCCGCCGACGACGCCAGAAAACCCACAACCCCCAACGTTCGCACCGCACGACCCAACGACATCCCCGCGCGACCGGGCGCACCCACCGTCATCCGGCCACCCGTCGGATCCGCGGGTCCGCCCGGGTGCGCCCGTGCCGTCGTCACCACCGGACCAGCGCCATCCCGGTGCCCCACTGTCTCCCGGTTGGCGCGACGCAGCTCCTCGGCCGATCAATCACGTTGCACCGCAACAAGACCCGACCGCACAAACAACACCCCCACCGACGACGTCCCCACCTGCCGGCGCGCCATCATCACCCGCCCGAAACTGCGAAGGCACCAATGGCCACCGCAACGGCCCATCTCAGAACGGCAACAGCACAACCCTTTTCGTTCAACCCTTCTCCGGTTTCGGTGCTGCCGCACACTTCGACCCGGAAACCGGTGCGCTCCAAGCCTTCGGGGGCGGAATCGGCCCGCAACGCGGCGTATACGGCGATCTCGGTGACACACCGGCGGTCTTCTACCGCGCTACCTCCGGCCTCGCCCTACGTATCGGCGACTACACCATCGACCTCGACGGCCCTCTCGTCGCCATCGAATGGGAACCCATAGCCAACCGCCAAACCCGCTTCGCCGTCACCGCCTCCGGCGCCGTCATCTGTCAACTGCTATACCGATCGCTGCCTCCCGAACTAGACCTCGGCCGCCTGATCCACGACGTCTGCGCCACCCCCAACCGCCGCGCCCAGATCTTCACCCGCTGACCCAGGCATGCCGATCGAGCGCGAGTGCTTGCTCGGACTCGCTCAGATCGTTCCTTGTGAATGTTCCTGCGGGACACGGAGTTCGGACCAATACGCGTGGCGTATCGCATCCCACAACCGGTCGAGTTTCGGGAACCGCTCGCGCATCTGAACCAGGTCCGGCGCAGTGGCCGAGTCAGCGCTGGACATCACCGTAGTTGCTTCAAATATGTTGGTCACCAGCATTATTCGAATCCGTTGGTCATCGAGCCGCCAGATCGCCTGCCAGCCGTCCATCTCGATCCGATGTTCGCTCATGCCGGACTCCCGGATCGCCTACACGTCATCGCTGTCAACACCTGTACTTGGGACCGGAAGCCCCAACTCGGTGAGTTTGTCCAGCACTTCACGTAAAGTCTGCACCGCCGGCCCGCCCTCCGCGCAGACCTCGCGCTCCAGCACTGGGAACTCGAGCCCACGCGCCGCGGCCCGCTCACGTGGTGTCAACGATGGCGGTGCCAGCCGACACGCATCGATCAATGTGTAATACGCCGCTGCCTTCCACATACACAGCCCGATCCGACAGGCGCGATGCACGCGCATCTGCTCATGTGCCAACTCGACATCGGCATCCGCGCAAACCCTCGGCGGCGTCACGATCATGCCCACGGTCATCACGCCACTTTCATTTCGGCCGGAACCGGGACCGCAACCCTCGCCCATGTGGTTGCGGGACAGACGGTTTCGAGATCGAAGTGCTCACACACCCGCGCTGGCTGATCGTCGACCTGAGCGAGGTCGTAGACAACAATCGCAGCCACATCGAGCCCGGCTGCGATACCAAGGGCGTAACCGATCGGATCGCAAGCGTCCTGCGGGGGCCGCACCGTGTACGCACACTGGTAGCCCAGCAGCCGCGCGTGCCGCTGCACAGCTTCCGCATGCCGAGGCGCGTCCAATCCTGACACCTCGCCCCGCACGAAACCGACCGCCATCGGCCTACAGCTGTCGTTCGGTGACTTTTCTCCTTCCGTCGCTTGCATTTTCGTCACTCCGGGGAACTGTGAGAAATGTGCGATGGAGCTGTTAACTCGACAGCCCCGGGGTTCGGTAACAGCTGCGGCGCAGGGCGCGCTGATCGTTGAAGTGTTCGGAGTCATCGGTTCAGTCCTGTTCGTCGTACCTCGATGAGGATTGGTTTCGTCATTCCTGGTATGCATCAACACTGGACCTGGGACGATGCGGAGCGCAGAGCGGAAAGAAGCAGGTTTGAGCGAGTTTTAGCGAGGGGGCGGCGGTGACCACGCGGTGGACCGGTGGAACTGTTCGAGCACTACGGACGGCATTGCGCATGAGCCAGCGCGATTTCGCCCGGATGATCGACGCTGGGCAGCGGACGGTCTCCGGTTGGGAGCGAGGGGAATCGAGTGTCAATGCCGCAGCACAGCTTGCACTCGACGCACTTCGGGCGACACTGGACCCTGTGGCGCGGGCGCGCTTCGAAGTGCTGGCCGAGGAGACCGATGTGGACCGTAGACAATTCCTCATGACAACGGCAGCGCTGGCCGCGACCGCCGGAACAGCCCGGCCGACGGTAACGCCGGCAGCTATTGATCACCTTCGGACAACAGTTCATGCGGGAATGCTGTTGGACGATTCGCTCGGATCCGACGCCGCGAAGCCCCTGGTAGATGCGATGGCACGGACCTGCCTGACGCTGCTGCCCGACTGCCCCGAATTGCTGAAACCACAACTGTCGCAATTGACGGCCGAAGCTGTGGCGTCTTCAGCCTGGGCCGCATGGGATCAGCGGGACGTGAAGTTGGCCGACGCATTGTTCGCGCAGGCGTTTCAGCACGCCGAAGATGCGGGTGATACTGACGTCCAAGCCGGAATCTTGGTGCATCGCACCGATCTCGCCGTGTGGACTCGCCGCTACGCCGACGCGGCCGACTACGCCGACGCAGCATTGGACATCAAGGTCCGTGATCGCAGAATGGCGGACTACCGGGCGCTGCGATCCGCACAGGCATTCGCGCACGCCAATCGGCGTCAAGACGCCCGACGGCAGTTGGAAGCCGTTTCTGGAGAACACATTACGGAGACAACGCCGGACGATTCGTACGCGTATTGGATGGCGGGCTGGGTGACCAGCGACGTCACCGGTTCTGTTCTGGAAGCGACGGGTGATCGGCGCAGTGCCGTGGAATCGGTCGAGGAATCGCTGCAGTTCATCCCCGAACACGCAACACGCCACCGAGCGTTGACGCTGCTGCGCCTCTCCCGAATCGCCGCGCCCCTCGATCTCGATCGATCCGTGGCCGCGGCAAAACAAGCGGTAGCATTTTCGCGCACGAACCCCTCACCGAGAGTGCGCGAGAAGTACACCGAAACGCGGCGCCTGTTAGAGCCCTGGAATGACACCTGCGCCGTCCGCGAACTGGACGCCTTCACCGCAGGTGCCGCGGAGTTCGAGCAGCGCTTCCAGCAGCGGCACGGTTCGGTGCAGACCTAGGATCCGTCGCTGCGCCACTGATAGCCGAAGCCGCGGACGGTGGTGATCAAACCGGGCCGGTCGAGTTTCGCGCGCAATCCGGTCATATGCACATCGAGCGCCCGCGATACCGAGGCCGACGAGTCGCCCCAGATGCGGTCCATCAGTTCTTGTCTGGTGACGACGGTATCGGGTCGCTCCGCCAGGATCCGAACGAGCTGGAATTCCTTGTGCGTGAGCATGATCGGCACTCCGGCAACCTCGACCCGCCGAGCGATCAGATCCACCCGAACATCGTGGGAAACAACCACTTCCACGGGCGAGGCATGGATAACGACGCGACGGTTGACCGTCTCCAGCCGGGCTACCAGCTCCCCGATGCGCGGCGGTTTCACCAGGTAGTCATCCGCGCCGGCGCGCAGCGCGAGTACCACAGTGCGCTCACCGGCTCGGGCGGTGAGAATCAGCACCGGTATCAAGCTGACCTCACGCAGTCGCCGCAACACCTCCAACCCGTCCATATCCGGTAGTCCGAGATCGAGGATCACCGCGTCGTAGTCGCGGTGCGTGCGCAGTAGGTCAGCACCGCGCCGTTTGCGGTCTACGTGGTAGCCCCGAGCAGTGAGCGCGGCCAGCAGCGCTTCACCGACTCCGTCATCGTCTTCCACCAACACAAGCCGCACGCGCTGATCCTTGCAAAGCGAAGCTGCCACGCGCAGGCGTTTGCGAATAGCCAGGCGCCCCTGGACATTTCGAGCGATCTGCAAGCAGTCGCTAGCGGTCGGCCGCTTCAGCGTTGGCGTCGGCCTTCTAGCTGTCCCTCAGGAAAGGTCCGAACCGAATTCAGCGCTGGAGAATTCGGCTGTCGCAGTCGCAGATGCCCTGGTCGGAGGCAGGTTCGAAGTCTTAACAATCCCTTTAGCTTGTCACCATCGGTAACCGGATGCGCGGGTCGATCCGCATGCCAGCATCGGAGTGGACATCGATGGTGACTACGTGCCCGGCACTCGAAACAGCAGCACGCGATCGGTGAATCGATTGCGTTGGAACAGGAACGAGAGCAATGACTCGAGCATCGCGTAGCAATTCCGTGAGGGGTGATGGTCGGGCGACGGGCGGGTGCGACGGGCCGATCGGCGGCACGGCTACCGTGGTCGCCGACCACGGCCGGTACGCCGACACGTTGGTTTCGCGCATCGCCAGGGAGTTGGGCGAACACGGCCCCCTCGGTTGGCAGCGTCTGAACGCCGTATTCGCGCTGACCGTGACCGTCGAGTCCGCGTGTGTCGAATTCACCGGTGCGCATCGGCAGGTACGCCTGGAAGTGCCGGAGTCGGTGGTCGCGCTGGTCCGGCAGTATCGTGCCGGGATTGCCGCGTCCGGCGTCGAGCCGTGGTGGCGACTGTTGTTGCAGGCCAACGCATACGGTGACATCGAGGTCGACTATGACTACGGCGAGGAGCCGTTCCCGGCCGATCAACTCTTCCGTCCGGAGGCGTATCGCGCCGATGTGGCGGCGTATCCGCGGCCGCGACTGCCGGTGTGGTTGGGGGCCTACATGGGGCATGGTGACCGACAGTGCCGCCGCCCGCACCGTGCGGTGGCCGCCGCCCTCGTCGATCGGGCGCACGGGGTGAGCGCGCGGCCGGTGGATCCGGAACTGCCGTCGTTCCCGCGGTTGTGGGCGCGCTGGGCGGTGATCTCCGCGGCGCACGTTGCCATTGCGTCCGACCGTGGGCCACGCATTGTGGCGTCGAACGGCTGGTTCGAGAGCGGCGGGAACGGCAGTAGTGGCTCCACGCTGTACGTCGTGCCGGGCGGACGAGCCGTGCTTTCGGGCGGAGTTTGGGACGCACCGGCTTTGAACGCGGCCTATAACGGCGGCGTCGATCTGCCGAACCTCTATGCGGGAGCGCCGGATTGGGTGAGCAATGCGGTGCTGAGTCCGCGCGCGGCTGTCGGCTTGCTCTCGTTCTGCTTCTGGTGGGACGGCCAACAGTGGTGCTGCGGGGAGTCGCCCTCGGTGCAGCAGTGCGGTGCGGCGATACCGGAAATCTGGGGGCCGCATACTGTGGTCGAGTCGGTGGCCCGGCTACTGTCGGCGGATCCGAGCGCCCGAATACGAACTGTGGTGGCGCACTTGCTGACTGCCGCCGAGCGCGGTGTGGTCACCCGAGAGCTGTTGGCGGACACATTCGGTCGCGATGCCGATCTCGAAGCCGCGATGCGTCAGCTGTCCGCAGCCGGATTGTCTGCGCCGCAACCGAATCGAGTTCATGCCGGGAGCCGGTGGTCCGAGTCGGCAGCCGAGAGTATGTCGGGATTTCACCTTTTGGACGGCGAACGTCCATGCGGTGATCGAATTGCGCTATAACTCGTTCGAGGTCGTGCCGAGTGTCGGCGAAGGTGAACTCTTTATGTTTGTGCTGTGTAAGGGTTTCGACATGCCGGGTCTCTCGATCACATCCTGTGCCAGGATGAGGCCAGTGTGTCGGCTCGAACCGGTACCGCAATCCTTCCACGGGTCGGTGGTGTCGGATGGATGAGGAGATAGCTGCGACGTGACCAGACCAGACGACGAGGTCCACGACAACCAGGTCCCCGACGAATCGGCTTCGGATCGCCAGCAGCCGAATCTCGCCGACGAGCAGAGTGCCGACCACGAATTCCTGCGCGAGTTCCAAGAGGCTTTCGAGGAAGCCAATGCGGAACCCGATATCGGCTTCACGCTCAGCGAATCCACCGCCGCCCGGACCGCTGCTGGTCAGGAACCCGATCGAACTTCTGGTGCGGCACCCGCCGACCCGGTCGAGCAAGCCAAGCAACTCGGCCACCGCATCGCCCGCGAACTCGCCACCGCCGGTCCGCAGGGTTGGCGGCAGCTCGATGCCGTCTTCGCCTTGACCTCCGTCGCGGAGTTGGCGCAGATCGTCTTCAGTGACGGTGACCGTTCGGTGCGCGTGCAGCCGCCGGAGCCGGTGCTGGATCTGGTCCGCGAACACCGCGGGGTGTCGGCCGGTTCGGCCGCTGGCCCGTGGTGGCGACTGCTGTTGCAGTTGTCCAGCGAGGGTCACCTGGAAATCGACTACGACTACGGTGACGAACCATTCCCCGACGATCAACTGTTCCCTGCCGAGGTCTACCTGGCAGATCTCGAGGCATACCCCCGCGACCGGCTGCCGGTGTGGCTGGCCGCCTACGTCGGCCACGGCAACCGCCAGTCCCGCACTCCGGCGCAGGCGGCAGCGCAGGCGCGCGCGGACCGGGAGTCCGGTGTGCGGCCGGTCGTCTCGGAGCGTGATTTCCCGGCGCTACCGACGATGTGGGCCCGCTGGGCGGTGATGGCGGCGGCGTTCGTCGCCGTCGGATCGGAATGGGGGCCGCGGATTCTGCCCGCGCTCGGCTGGTTCGAGGGCGCGAAACGCGGTGGCTCCACTCTCTACATGCTGCCCGGCGGCCGGGCGGTGCTGTCCGGCGGCGTGTGGAACGCACCTGCCTTGGACGCCGCCTACAACGATGACGCGCCGATGCCCGATTTGTACGCGGGCGCCCCGGCCTGGGTGGCCAACCCGGTACTCAATCCTCGTGCTGCCAGCGGTCTGCTGTCGTTCTGCTACTGGTGGGAGGGCGGACGCTGGCATCGCGGCGAGTCGCCATCGGCCGATCAGCTCAGTGCGGCGGTCGCCGGGATCTGGACCGCGGAGACGGTGACCGATGTGATCGCGGGCATGCTCGCCGAGCGGCCCACCGACGGGCAGCGGGCAGCGGTGACGACGCTCGTGTCGGCGGCCGAGGCCGGCGTGGTCACCCGGGACACGCTCGTCAGCGTATTCGGCGACGACGGCGTTTTCGATATCGACAGTGCTCTCTACCAGCTCGTCATGGCCGGGGCCGCCACCACACTGCCGGATCCGATGCCGGAACAGGAAGCCATCGATCGGGTCCGCGACTACGTTCTCGAGCGCGGACTGGATACCACCGGATACCCCCTCGACCAGTTGCGCGCCGACCGCATCAGCTGCGGTTGGATGGTGTACGTGCCGACCGCGCCAGGGGAGATCTCGATCGGACGGGCGATTTTCTACATCGCCGATGACGGTGTCCTGGAACAGTCTTCGTCCTCCATCGCTCCGTCGCGCTATATCGAAGAGTTCGAGAAGCGTTTCCAGGAGCGCAACGGCATGGTCGACGCGTAGCGGAAAGACATTCCTAACAGATTCTTTAGCTTCTCATAGCCCGACACCGATCCCGTACCGCCTCCGTAGTGCCAGAATGATCGAAAAGCCCCGGCACACTACAGAGTTCGCCTGCATTTCACTTTCTCGTCGGTGTAGCGCGCATGCGAGTACATCGGCGGGTGTGTCGAGAGAGGTGTGAGATGACAACCGAGAAATATTCCGAGAAGCTCAAGGCCTCGGGTACCGACAGCGAGAAGGTGCGCGATCGGCTGAACAACACTGCCGACCGGATCCAGGCGCAACTGGACTCGTTGTTGGCCATCGTCGGCAGTGATCACTTCGGCAGCCAGTTCATCGACGGCCCGAAGGGGTTGAAAGCGCGGCTCGAGGGTTCCGTCAAGGGCACCCGCAGTCAGGCCAAATCCTGGAACAACCTGGCGGACGGCCAATTCAAGTCGGCTGACGTAGCCAAGAAGAACGAAGACATGGCGGCGGAGGCTATTCGGCAGGCCCAAGCCCGGCGGCAACGGTGATCGGCGGGCCACCTTTCGGGGTCCGGTCATAGAGGTGGAGCGGGTGAGATGGTCGGACGTGCTGAGGGCGAGATCAGCGGGCTACTGGATGACTTCCGCAAGCGCATGCAGGATATCGCCGCAGCGCAGCGGCAGCGGGTCAAGCTGACCGCCACCGCGACGACTCGCGACAAACTGGTTTCGGTGACGGTGAACGCCAATGGAGTGGTCATCGAAACCCGATTCGCCGATCGCATCGACGAACTCAGCTATGCCGATATCGCCAAGGCGGTCACCAAGATGGCGCAGCAGGCGGCCGACGAAGTGTTCCGCAAGAGTAAGGAACTCGCCGCGCCGTTGCTCGAGGAGCGCGCGCGGTTGCCGAAGCTTTCCGATGTCATCGAAGGGATGCCCGATGTCGAGCGCGAAATTCCGTTGGAGCCACCGGTTTCGGTCGCGCCGCCGGGATCGCCCGAACGTGACGAGGACGAGGCGATGACATTCGACGACGTGGAGAGCCTCGACCACGCCAGGGCCGATCCGGGAAAGGGCGTCACCGGTCAAGCCTGGTGACGCGACCGTTCGATGGGCTACTGGGATATTCCGCCTGAGCTTGCCTGGCTCGAATGGGTAGCGGGCTCCGAGATTACCCACGTCGACCCCGACGATCTCGTGGTGATCTCCGCCGCGCTGCGCGAAATCGGCGACGAGATACTCCGCGAAGCAATCGGCGAAGCGGATTCCGCTGCCAGCTCGGTGGTCAACGCCTACCCGCAGGGCGACGGCGGGGCGAAAATGACCGCGACCCTGCGGTCGATGATTCACAACGACACCCCGGCGGGTAAAGAACCCGACCATGGCTCGATCGAGCTGATGGGCAACTCGTACAAGGAATTGGCCGACGCGGTCGATTCCTTCGCGGGCGAAGTACATTCGAATCACCTCAACGCCATCTTCTCGCTCGGCTGGCTGGCGGTCGAACTGGCCTGGGCACTCAGTGGCGGACCGGCCGCGCCCTTCCTCGAGGCAGGGGCGATCGCCGCGACGCGGCTCGCCTTCCGGACGATGGGTGAGTGGCTGGCGTCTCGAATCGCCCGCATGCTCGGTCAGCGGTTTCTTTCCGATGCCGCACGCCGGGCCATCGCCAAGGTCGTCTACGAAATCATTCAGGAAGCGGCGGTAGAGGTCTTCCAGGGCACGGTCCAGGAAGTTGCCGTGCAGGGCATTGTCATCTCCGAGGGCCTCCAGGACGGGTGGCGGGCCGGCCAGATCTGGGAGAACGCCTGGGTTTCGGCGTTGGCCGGCGGTGTGGGCGGCGGCGCCGGAGCCGGGTTCAACCATCTGTTGCCGCGCGGCCTGCAGGGTGGTGGGTGGCGCGGGGCCCTCGGTGGCGGCCTGGTCGGTATCGGCGCCGGCCTGGCGGGCGCGACGGCCGCGGCCCTGGCCACCGGGCAGTGGGATCCACGGGCCTTCACCGGTGGCGGGCTTTCCGGTGCGGGGCCGAGCGCCGCGCACGGATATCGGGGCCGGGACCAATACGGCGGCGGGCCGATGAATTTCAACAACCAGACGCCGTCACGCGTCGGTACGCAGCCTGCGGCCGGACCCAATGTGCCGGGACCCACCACCGACGGGACCGCGCCGACCACCGCGCCCGCGGACCGCAACAGCACGGGGACGAACGGCACGGGGACCAACGGCGCGGGTACGAATGGTGCCGGGACCAATGGTGCTGGCAACAATGGTGGCGCAACCAATGGCGCTGGTACGAATGGCAGTTCCGCGACCGGAGCCAATGGAAACGGAAGTTCCGGCACTCCGACAAGTGCCGCTGGCGCATCGGGTGCGACCGCAACCACTGGAGCGAATACCGATGGCGCGCCCGCCGCTTCCAGCAATGGCGCCGACAGCTCCGGCGCCAACGCCGCTCCCGCCCCCGGCACGCCCGGCGGACCGGTGGCGAACAACTCCGATTCCAACGCAGGCGATTCGGGTGCGAGCAACAACGGCTCGAGTGGTAATGGTTCGCCGACAAGTGCTGGGCCGGGTCAGAGCAGTCCGGCTCATGGCGGAGATGTGTCGGCAGCGAGCACGCCCGGATCGCCGACTGCGGCTCCGGTCGGCGACAACGGGTCCGGTGCGAACCTCGGTGGTACCGACAGCAATGCGACGACTTCGGCATCGAATACGTCGAACGGCGGCGACCCGGCGCAATCCACTTCGTCGCCGACCTCGACGCCCAGTGCGACGAGCCAAGTGGGTACCGGTCCGGCTTCCCCCACAGCACCGGGAGGTATGTCTGCTCCGCAGGCCGGGGCCGCGCCGTCCGCCGCATCGTCGTCCGCCGCATCGTCGGCGGCAAACGCAGCGCCCACGTCTTCCGGATCATCGAGTTCGGCGACGCCGAGCGCATCGAGTTCTACCGCGACGCCGAGTTCCATGGCGCACCCCAACGCTGCCGCGAATACGAACTCCGCGGCGAATTCCAGCACCCCGACGAATCCGAACGCGGCGCGGGCGGCGACACCGACTTCCGACGGGACGGCCAGACATACCGCAGGACCCGATGCGACCCGTTCCGCATCGGACACCGCGACACCCGAATCGAGTACCGCGACACCCGAATCGAGCACCGCGGCGCCCACATCGGAGGCGGCGAAACCACAGGTCGGCCGCGCCGGTGCGCTGGACCCGGTCGCTGCGCGGCAGCCGAACGCCGCACCGCAGGACGCTGTGCAAGCCGGTATCGCGGATACCGCAGTGCCGCAAGCGAGTTCAGTCGACTCGGATGCTGACGCGGACAGCGCACGCGCACCGGCCGAACCCGATGTGCGGCTGAGGCCCGAAGACGGTCTACTGCCCCCGCCGCCCCCACCGCCGCCCGCCGATTCGGGCCGCCCGCCCGCGAACAGTCGCACGGGCTCCGACACTGATACCAACACCAACACCAACACCAACACCGACGAGAATGCCGCGCCCGAATCCGGTCGGGTGTTGCCCGAGGACAACAGCAAGGCGACTCCGGAGGAGCGAGCCCGGGCCGCGACTCTGCTGCGCGGTATCGATCCCGACGCACCGAACCTGCGCGCGACGGATTTGTTGCACGGCGTCGCCGACAGCGACACCGCCGTCGACGATGCGAAGCAGTTGGCGAGCAAGAACGCCGAGCGGTGGGCGAATCTGAGTGACGCCGACAGGGCGCTGCTGATCCGCGTCTATCCCAGCGTGATCGGTAAGGCACCCGGTATCGACGCTGCCTCGGCCGATGCCGCGAACCGGCGGCAGATGGTCCTCGAGCTCACCGATCTGGTCTCCCGTGGCGACTTGGACGCCGCTCGGATACAAAAACTGCGAAACCTGGTGAACGCATCCGTCGCGCTGGAGGAGGCGCGGGCGGCGGGCCACAAAGTGCCCAGGTCGACCAGGCAGCAGGTGGCGGGAGACCTCGCCGACGTGCTGTCGCACGGTGATTTGAACGCCGCTGAGAAACAGCAGCTACAGAACCTGATGCGCACAGTTCTGGCATTGCAGAAGGCGCAGGCCGCGGCGGCGGCGATCGACCCCGATATGCCGGTGCGGGTGATCGCCTACGACTCCACCGCCTTCGATGGCAGCGGTAGTGCGGCAATCGCGTTCGGCAACCCGGATACCGCGACCCAGGTGGCCTGGCATGTGCTGGGTAAGAACGGCACGCTGGCCAATGTCAACGACGCACTCGCGGTGACGCTGAACCAGCACCGCGCCACATTGCCACGGCTGCGCGCCGGCGAATCGGCCGCATCGATCGCCTGGCTCGGCTATGACGCCCCGACCACCCGCCGTGGCGCATTCTTCACCGGCCGCGCCCGTGCCGGAGCTGAACTGCTGCTGCGCGACCTCGCGGCCTTCAACGCGGCGCGGGAAGCGACCGGCGAGCGGCCGTCGAACAAGATCATCGCCCACGGTTATGGCGTCGACGTAGCCGAAAACGCAGGTGACATGGGCCGTCTGTCCGGCCTCGCCGACGATATCGTGCTGACCGGCATGGAAGGTGAGCCCTTTGTGAATAAGGGCCATTACGGCGACGACGTGCGCGTACATGTCCGCGACGACGCCACCGGCCTGTACCGCCAATGGAACGCCCCCGAACAATCCGGACCCAAGCCGCCCGAGGGCGTCCCGACCGACACCATGTACCGGATCGCGGACATCGCCGCCGACCGCGCCGGCGCCACCCCCCACCGCACCCCGGATACCGCCCCTGTGGATCCGGATGCTGCGCCTGTGGATCCGGATGCTGCGCCTGTGGATCCGGATGCTGCGCCTGTGGATCCGGATGCTGCGCCTGTGGATCCGGATGCTGCGCCTGTGGACCCGGATGCAGCCCCCTCCGACCCGGATTCGCAACGTCCTCCGTTGCGCGAGAACGGCTGTTCCGAGCAGGCGTTGTGGGTGGCCAAGCAGCGGACCGGCAATCCGGAGATGACGGTGCCCGAAGAGGGCACTGTCGGTACGGACGGTATGAACTGGCGTGCGCTGGAACGACATGCGGGTGCTCAGTTGACGCCGATCAACGGCAATCGCAAGCAGTCGGCGCATCAGATGATCGCGGATGCGCTGACGTTCATGGGCGGCAGGTCGACGGTGATCGTCGTCGATCAGCAGCACGGGGTATTCGGGGAGAACGAGGTCGGGGCGCATGCCTACGTCATGTACTTCGACGCCGCGACCAACAAGGTCATGGTCGACGATCCGCGGCGAAATCCCAACGGCCCGTTCGAATTCGACCCAAGCAACACACCGGACGTCAAGCGCACCTGGGGCATTGTCTACGACGCGAACGGCACCGCGACACGTCCACTCGCGGCCGGTAGCGGCGTTCAGAGCGACGATCTCGATTCCCATATGCCGTCCCGCGTCGGTGAGGGCGATCCGGTCGATCCGATGCGCGAAGTGCAGCGCTACCTCGACGATCCGCGAAATTCCCCGCAATCCGGGCAGGATCCGTTGTCGCCGGGGGAGCGCGACTACGTCAACGCCCTGTCCGACCCACTCGGACTGGGTGATTCGCTGCCCGGTACCGCGGATCCGCTGCATACCCTGGCCGATCTCGCACACACCGCCTGGGTGCGCGGCTTCCTGGACACTTCCCCGGAAGGCCGTGCGGCGCAGTATCTGCGCTTCCCGAACGACCTCGGGCCGCTGAACCTCGACGAACGTTTCCCCGGCGAACGCTACTGGCGCTATCCCTCCGATCCCGCCGACGCCGATTTCGTGCGCCAGCGCGACGACGTCGAGAACGACCCGTCGGTCGATACGAACACCCCACCGCCGTCGCTGCCGCGTTCCGCGCCGGAAGCGATCGCCGGTCCGCCGCGGACCGTCACCTCCAGCGCTCCGGATAGTCGTGCGCCGCAAGCGTTGTCGCCGCAGGCGGAGCAGGCACGGTTGCTGCGGCAGCTCGGCCTGTCCGCCGATCAGGTGAGCAGCCGGACGGCGCTGGCCGAAACGGTGGCCGAGCAGCAGTACCGGACGCTATTGCGCGCGGGCGCGATCGAAGCGCTCGCGCAGACGATCCAGCGTCAGGCGACCGCGACCGATCCGGAGCAACGCGCCGAAATCGCCGCGGTCGGTGACCACTGGGCGAGCTTGCTCCGGCTCCCGGCGGGTGATCTGACCGAGTCCCAGGTCGAGACGACGATCGCCCGATTGCGGGCCGAAACCCTGGCCCGCGCGACGGCGATCATCGATCTGGCCGATGCGGCACAGGCGGTTATGGCTGTTACGGCCGGACCGGCCGGTCAATTGGCGGAAGGTGAGTCCCTCCGCTACACGATCACTGTTGGCGGCCAACGGATTCCGGTGCTGCTCGTCGCCGACGGCAACGGTGGCTGGCGGGTCGAACCGGCCCGTCCGCTGGCCCAGCCGAGCCTGCCGGACCGGCAGACATCGGACCCGGCGCAACCGGATTCCCGGATGCGCAAGCTGCTGCGGCAGTTGCGGTACATGTTCGGCCATCATGGCGACGGACGGCCGATCCGGTATGCGTTGGGTTCCGGAAACAACACCGACTACTACAACTCCGATGTCGCCTCGATCCAGATGGCCACCGGCCATTCGGGTGACCACGTCACCGGTTTGGACTGGGACCCGGCATTCTTCCTGCTCCAAGCGAAGAAGTTGTGGTCCGGGCGCGAGGCTTTCATCGCGATGATCCGCGGCGACTACGCGGCGAGCCCGCGCATCGGCTCACCGGAGTCGCCCGAACTGCCGCCGCCCGCCGAGCGTGACGGCATCCCGAACGCACTGGTGCCGTCGGTCGACGATACGACCGTGCATCCGCCCGAGGACGCCGATCTCGCCGCGCAGGCATGGGTGCTCGGCGACGCGATCGATCAGCGCAACGCCGCCGGTGTTGCGCTGTACCAGATGGCCGACCAGCTGAATCTGCCGTTGCCGGATCTGAGTCCGGACGCGGTCGCGCGGGCGGTCGACGAGGCGGCGTACCGCCCGCTGCGGCAGGCGGCCGCGGCCGCGGCATTCGCGGACGCGGTCCAGAACTTCACCGTCGAGAACGGCGACCTTCGCTTCCTCGCCACCGATATGCGCAACGCCAACCCGCTGGAGCGCTTCGCCAATGAGATGAACATCGCGCAGGGCGGACGGCCGATCTCCTCGGAACCGAGCGGCGTCCAGAACAATCCGACCCGGATGCGGTTCAACTACGACCTGGAGAGCCGGAGTCCGAGCGCTGAGGCACTGCGGATCGCCTACAACGCGCTGCGACGTCAGCAGATCCTGATGCAGCTCGGATCGTGGACGACCGCGATCGACGTCGATCCGATCCAGCCGCAACCGCGGGAAGTCGCACAGCGACTGGCCGAATTACAGGACGCCGCGCGGGAAATGGCCAGCAAGGCAGCCGAATTCGCGGAACTGGCGGCGAAGTACCAAGAGGCGGACAGCCGTTTCGCCGACCTCGCCGATGAGATGGCGGCCGCGGCCGGACACAAGTGGATCGCCGATGCCGGCGGTGCGCTCCTGGCGCCCGGCATCGGATTGCTGGACGGCGACCGGCTGGTCGTGATCGACGACGGCGGCGGCCACGATCGCCTGTTGGCCGACGCACTCGCCGATCCGCGCAATGCCGATATCGCGGAGCTGCTCACCCGCGGCGAACTGGAACTCGAGTACCGATTCGCCTGGGCCGACCCCCGCAACGGAAACCTGCACGTCGCGGCCATCGATGCACCCGAGGTTCGGCATTTCTCCGATGACGTCGACGGCCGCAGGCTGTCCGTCACGGTGGTCAGGGACGGTGACGGCCCCTGGCGAGTGATCCCCACCGAGACCACCGACGCACCGCAGCCGGACAACCGGATCGACGTACTGGATGCGGACGCGTTGTCGACCGCCGAACTGGTGGCGCTGGTCGAGGATGCCGCCGTCCGGCTGGATGTGCCGATCGCCGACCTGGCGCCGGATCAACTCCGGTCCACCCTCGACCGGTTGATCGCCGCCAACAACCTGCGCGCGGTGCGGATCGAGGCACTCGCCGATATCGCCCGCACCCATTTCGATATCGACCGCTTCACCAAGTTCGAACAGGCACTGGCCGATGCCACAGTGTCCAGGGACGAATTGCGCGGCAGGCCCCAAGAGGCCATCGACGAGTTGAAGCAGCAGCACCCCTCACGGGCAGCGAAACTCGACAAGCTGGCGGGCCTGCTGCGACAGGACCCGGATCTACTCGATTTCGATCCGCATGTCTACGACGAACAGGGGCGGATGCGCCCACGCGGCCTGCCGATGCACCACGCTGACGCTCGCGACCGAGTAGACAGCGTCATCGGTGACGCCGCCGCCTTCCTCGACGCGGCGCGGGCACATACCCCGTCGGCGTCCGACCCGCCCGCGCCGAACCGTGACTGGGTGCGCCTGCTCGGCGTCGACCTGGAGAACGCGTCCCCGCGCGAGTCGGAAGCCATTTACAAGGCCCTCAAGGCGGGCACGCTCGCCGATCTGGCGCTGCGTACTCCCGAGCAGATCGCCGAGATTCAGGAGGATCTGCGCGGCGAGGTGCGGCAGGCGATGGCCGATCTCGCGGCTCTTGAAGCGCTCGCCGATCGCTACTTCCACATACCCAGTGGTGGTCAGCTGCTCAACCACTGTCTGTCGGAGTCCTTCGCCGACCTGAACGGACACCAGGGACCGGTCGTCACACGTGTTGCCGTGGATCCCGACCGCATCGCGGGCGTTCCGTGGGCCGAGGCACGGCCGCACTTCGGTGCCGCGAAACCCGGACTGTTCCGGACGGATTCGGACGGAACCGGTCACGCGCACCTCATGACCGGTCTGCGCGCGCAGGGACCGAACAGCACGGCCTGGGTGCTCGATCAACGCACGACCACCGACGAATTCGGGGTCGGTGCGCACTCCTACGCGGTGCACTACCTCGGCGGCGACATCTTCGTCGTCAACGGTCAGCGGGTCACCTTCGACGGCATCGACGATCAGGGCCGGGAATGGCTCGTGACCGACGCGGGCGATCGCGTGGCGCTGGCCGAATTGACCGGCGGCACCAGGCAAGAGACCGCGAATACGTGGGCCGTCGTGTATCAGGACGGCGTGCATATCCAGGATCTCGGCGATGTATCCGCCCCGCCCGCCGACGATCTGCGCATCGGTCAGGATCCGCCCGGTGTGCAGCGGTCGAACGACCCACTGCACCAAGTGGATCGGTTCTTCGCCGAGACACCCGAATTGCGGGCCGAGTCCGGGCAACCGGATCCGCTGACACCGGCCCAGCGCACGCAGGTCGCGGCATTGTCGGAGGCGCTCGGCCTCGGGGAAACCCTTGCCGGACTGCCTGATCCGCATTCGGCACTGCTGGATATGGCGCAGATGGCGTTGGCCCGCCGGTTCCTCGACCCGTCACCGGACGGGTTGGCGGATCAGCACATGCTGTTCCCGACGCATTTCGAACCGTTGACGATCAACGAGCGATTCCTGGGGGAGCGGTACTGGCGCTATCCGTCGGATCCGAGCGACGCTGAGTTCATCGCGCAACGTGACGTGCTGGAGAACGAGTTGCGCTCGCGCGGTGGGACGCCGGACGCGCAAGTGCCGACACCGATCCCGGCGGCGCATCCGCAGGCGATCGCCGGCCGCACGCCGGTACCGGATACCAGTGCGGCTACCCCGCGCCCCACCTCGATCACCGAGGTCCAGCAGACGCTGCTGCGGCAGTTGGGGCTCACAGCCGATCAAGTGAGTACTCCGGCCGCGCTCGCGGAAACTGTTGCGTTGCAGCGGTATCGGATCTTGTTGCGGGCGGGCGCGGTCGAGGCGCTCGATACGGCCATCGGGCGGCTCGAGGCGGCGGTCGATCCGGAGCAGCGCACCGAGATCGCGGCGGTCGGCGATACCTGGGCGACGCTGCTGGAGGTGCCCCCGGCTGATCTGCAGACTGGGCGGACGGCCGAAACGATCGCGCGATTGCGGGCCGAGACCGTGGCGGCCGCCAGGGCGGTTGCCGATCTGGCCGATGTCACCCAGCTGATGCAGCGGCCCGCACCCGGCCCCGGTGCGGCGCGGCGGGTCGATCTGGTGCTCGACGGTGAGCGGGTGCCGGTGCGATTGGTGCCGGATCAGCGCGGCGGCTGGCGGGTCGAGCCCGCCGAGCGGCTGGTGGCGCCGCAGGTGGCCTCGAACGCGGTCGCGACCACGCCGGATAAGCAGCCGTCGCTGTACCAGCGGATCAAGAACCGGATGTTCCAGCGGGATGTGCCGAACCCGGTGCATCCGCCGTCGGAGTTGGTGCCGCAGGGCCAAGAGGCCACGCTGCACGGTATCGGCCATCTCGTCGACAGCGATTTCCTGCTGCATTTCGAGGGCAATCCCGCGCTGACAGCACGGGAAGTAGTGAATCTGTGGCGCAACCGGCAGAAGTTCTGGAACTACCTGCGCGGCAAGTTCACCGCCACGCCGGTCGAGGCGCCGACGGATCGCCAGGGCAGGCCGTATCAGCCCTGGAAGCAGGACGCGGACCCTGCGGCGTTGCGCGAGTTCGAGGCCGAATTGGACCGCCTCGGTCTGAAGGACCGGTTCATGCCACAGCTGGGGACGCCGCCATCGCCGCAGGCACCACCGGTCACGCCTGCTACGCCCGGGATCGATAACGAACTCGCCCCGCCGGTACCGGCGGCGCAATCGCATGAACCCGATCCACAAGTCCGCGAAGAGCTGGACAACTGGGGCCGGGAGGTCGAGCAAGCCGCGCACGAGCGCGAGACGCAGGCCCAAGCGCTGCTCGCACTGGTCGGTCCACTGGGGATCGAATTGCCGGATCTGAGCCCGGATTCGGTGCGCGCGGCCATCGACCAGGCCAGGTACCTGCTGATGCGGCAAGCGGTGTCGGTCGAACGGTTGGCGGATGCGCTGCGCCGCTTCGATGTCGAGAACGCTCGCATTCCGTTCATTACCGAAACCGATCTGTCGCATCTGCTTCCGGCCGCCGTCGTCAACCGACCGAGTCCGATGGAGCGGTTCGAGCGCGAGGTCGCCGCCGCGCTCCGCCAGGGCAGGCCCGGCGGCACCCTGCACTGGGGCGGGGTCAACAACAATATGCAGGGCGGCCGGATGTGGTGGGATCTGTCCCGCCGCAACACCCCGGAGGGCCGCCAGTTCTTCGAGGACGCGCTGCGGCGGCACCAATTGCTGACCGAAGTCGATCACCTGACCCATCTGCTCGGCGTTGATCGCGAGGCGCTGATCGCGGATCGATCCGGCTTGGCGGATCTGCGCGGCCGAGTCGACGACCTGAACCGGGCTGTCACCGAGATCGAGCAGCAGGCATCCCGGTATCTCGACGCGGACACCGACTTCGGTGACCACGTCGAGGTGATGGCCGATATCGCGGGCGGCGAGTGGATCCGGGCACAGGGCGGTGTGTTGCTCGACCCGGACAACGCCCCCGGTATCGGCCTCGTCGGTGACCCGATGCGGCTGGTTGTCGTCGACAACAACCTCGAACACGACACCGTGCTGGCGAACGCGCTCGCCGATCCACGCAACGCGGATCTGGTCCGACTGCTCAATGAGGGCGGGCTGCAGGTCGAATACCGGGTCGCGTGGCCGCAGGCGGCGGCGGTTCTCGACGCCGCGGGCCAAGAAATCGGCCGTACCTGGGAAGTCGCCACCGCGACGGTGGAATCCCCTCAGGTGCGGCACTTCTCGGGCGACTACGACGGGCTCGGCCTGACGGTCACCGCAGTGCGCTACGGCGATGGATCCTGGCAAATCGCCCCCGGGCCGTCGACCACTACGCCTGCCGTTACGTCGCGACCGGAAATAGACCTCGGCACCATAACGCGCGTCGAGGTCGAAGCCGCGATCACCGAACTCGTTGGTCGACTGCCGGTCGGTCGTGCGGATCTCACGCCGGGACAACTGGATTCGACAATCGAACGACTGCACTTCGAGAATCGCGCGCGGGCGGCGCATATCGAAGCACTGGCCGACTACGCGCGGATCATGCTCGACCTGGACGAGTACCACAAGTTGCAGACCACGCTGGACAAACTCGGTGTGGACCGCGACGCTTTGCGCGCCGATCCGGAGCAGACGCTGGACCAGCTGAAGGCCGATAAACCCAAGCAGGCCAAGGCGATCGACGCACTCGCGCGCCAGCTTCGCGACAACCCGCAACTGCTCGATTGGGATCCACGGGTCGCCGACGAGATCGCGGGAATCCCGCACACCGACGCCCCGGCGCAGCTGGCGGCACTCGTCAATGACACCGGTCAGCTCCTCGCCGAATTGCGCTACCACGGGCTCAACCCGACCGCCGTCCCGAATATGCCTGCGCCGAACCATGATTGGGTCCGGATGCACGGCGTCGACATCGACAGTATGACGGCCAAGCAGTATCTGGCGGCGTTCGGCAAGTTCAAGGCGGACAAGCTCGAAGCCTTGATGGTGCGCACGCCCGAGCAGCTGCTCGCGATCCATGAGCAACTCCGGGCCGAAGTACGGCGAACCGCTGCCGAGATCGAGGCGTTGGCCGCGTTGGCCGGGCATTACACCACCACGATCGATCCGAGCGGTCTGTCGGCGATCAACACCTGTGTCGCCGATTCGCTGAGCCGCATTCTGTCCGATCAGGGCGACGTGGCCGATGTCCCGGTGCCGCGGCCCGGACAGCTCTCCGGTCTGGCGTGGAACGAGGTCCAAGCGCTACTGCACGGAGCCAGGCCGGAAGGTTTCGACAACGGTCGGGCACGTGGCCACGCCGATCTGATCGAAGCTCTGATGAACAAGGGGCGCGCGGGTGCGATCGCGTGGGTGCTGGATCAGCGCGCGACCGTCGACCAGCACGGCGTCGGCGCGCACTCGTACACGGTGAAGTATCTGGGCGGCAATCGGTTCGAGGTCGATGGGCGGCCGGTGACGTTCGACGGGAGGGACGCCTCGGGACTGGAGTGGTTCATCACGCCCGATGGCGCCCGGATGGCACTGGCGGAACTGACCGGTGGTTCCCGAACCGAGACGGTGGATACGCATGCGGTGGTCTGGCGCGATGGTCAGGTCATCGAAAACGTCGGCGACCGCACCGCCGCGCTGCCCGATGACCATGTCCGGATCGGTCGGACTCCGGATGAGAACACCCCGGTCCCCGCGCACCGGCAACCCCCGGCCAACGCCCCGCCCACGGTGGCCCGGTTGCGGGCGCAGATGGCGGACGCGCTGGCCGTGGAAGCGGCCGCTCGCACCGAGATCACGCAGCTGGAGGCCCAAGCACAAGAGGCCCGCCGGGACGGCTTGCACGAGCGGGCATTGCGTCTCGAGGAGCAGGCCGAACAGCGCGTCATCGAGGCGGATGCCGCGCGAGATGCGGCGGAGGCGGCGCGTTCCGACGCTGTCGCGGTCCGTGCGGCGGCGATCACCGAGGCTGAACAGGACGCCCGGTCCCGGATCGCCGACCTGCGCGCGCAGCTGGCCGAACAGCTCGGCGATAACGAGATCGCGCAGTTCCGTAGCGACCTCGAACTCATCGACAACCTCGATGGCGCCTTCGCGCTGCGTGATCGGGTCGAAGTCGCCCAGCAAGCCTTCCAAACCCTCGAAGCGCAGATCGAGCGCGGCCAGGCGGCCATCCAGGCGCTGCGCGAGGGCATCCGGGATCTGGAGGCGGAACCCGTTGACACGGTGGAGTCTTCGCGTGCCAAGCAGGCCGACCTCCGAACGGCCCGCACGAAGCTGCGCGAGGCCCTGCACACCATCAGTGCGCTGGAGGCGACACACGCCGCGCTGAGCAGGAAGCTGCCGCCCGGTGATCTGATCGAACTGCGGGCGGCCGTGACCACGGAGATCCTGGCGGCGACTCGTGCGCGCGATGCGGTGGCCGACGTTTTCGGGGTCAGTGATGTCGACCAGTTGAGCCCGCGCTATCCGGGACCGGTGGAGCCGGGCGTGCAGCAGGTGCGCACCCTGCGTGACATCGATGATCAGCTGAAAAAGGCAGAGGCCGAGTTGGATCGGCTCGCTGAGCGTCGGGCGGCGTTGGCTGCCCTTGACGACCTGGGGTTGCTGCCGATTTCCGAGCGTGTTGGTGTTCATCCGGCGGCGCAGCCGTCGGCGGGTTTTCCTGATGCGCGGTTGGTGGTCGTTGGTAGTGATACCGATGTCAATGGGTATCGGCAGGCTTTGCATGCGGTGCTGCCACCGGACACCGACCTGAATTTGGTGTTGGGGCTGGCGAAGTCGGACAAGGTTCCGTTGCGGGTCGAGTTCCATCGGGTGGAGGTGGATGCGCAGGGGCGTTTCCAGCGATCGCATCTGTTGCCGTCCACGGATGCGGAGCTCACTCGGCGTAGTGGTTCTTGGGAGCCGGGCAAGCATGCGCGTAAGTGGGAGAAGACTCGTTGGACCGATCCGCAGCCGCCGTTTCTGTTGAAGTTTTCCGCGGTGCCGAGTTTCGACAAGATGTTGGCTGGGTTGCACGATTTCGAGAACGGTGAGGTCCCGGCGTTCGTGTTCCCGCAGAACATGCCGTTCGCCCCGACGATCTACAACGTTCCCGAGGGTGTCAATGCTTGGACCTCCGCGGTCGGGCTCGATGTGTTCCAGGCTCGGATCATGGTGATCGGCATTTTGGAGCGGTTGCCGAATCATCCGTGGATGAAGAATCTGCTGCACAATCGTCCGTGGATCGGTCGGGCCATCCTCAGTGCCACTCGATGGTTGCCTGCGAACACTTCGCACGGCAAGTCGGTGCAGTTACCGTTGTCGGCTGATTTCGCTTCTCGGCATGCGAGGTTGGCGTGGGCTCTCGGTGATCTCACTACGTGGATTCCCGCTGTCCGAGACGGCCGTTGGATCCATTTGGTGCCGATGGTCCGTGGCACTCGAACGCATGCGTGGTTCGCCGATTCCCAACCCGATCCGCAGTCGCTGCATCGCGCCGATCTGAGCAGGCCGCCGATGCACGCGGAGATGCTGCGATTGGACGGCACCGTGGTCCGGCCCTACACCGGGGAGAGCGTCGAGCTCCCGGAAGCGCTCGTTGAGCGCTGGCGGGCCAATGACGAAGCCCGCGAGGCTGTTCGGCAGCAGACCGCAGCCGAGTACGCCCGATTCGAGCACAACCTGTTGCACGAGAGCGACAGCTTCATCGACCGGATCGTGGACCGGGCCGAAGCCGATCCGGACCGCTACTCCGGCGGAGATCCGAAGCGTTGGGTGCGCAACAAGCAGGGCGTATGGGTGCGCGACCCCAGCGGTGCGACCCTGGCGAAGCACCCCGACGGGTCGACCTGGTTGCGCGATCACGACGGTGCGGTGCGTTCGAGCGAGGAGATCGCCCGGACGCTGCGCCAGGTACGCGACTACCTGCTGCGCAATACCGAACTCAACCAGGTCGCCGACGTGGCCGCGCTGTGGAACCGTTTGATCGACGGTAAACCGGTGCGCGAGGACATCATCGGTGTCGAAGCCGCGCTCGCCGAGATCCGTTATCTGGCAATAAATCCCGAACATACCGGGCAGCAGGCCCATGAGGCGGCGAAGAAGGCGGGCTACGACTGGGACGCCAACCGCCCGCATCTGCCCGGCAAGCGCACCCTGTGGCAGCGGTTGACCGGCCGCCGGGCCACCCCGCTCGGATTCACCGCCGAACTGGACCAGCAAATCAACGATCCGGCGCACACCCGCCGCTTCGGTACGACGCTCTACTACGGCAGGCAGGGCTTCGATCAGGTGCGCGCCCAGATCCGCGCGGTCATGGGCGGCTGGCCGGAATCCAAGATCGCCGAGGCGCAAGCACAGGTCACCGAGCTGGCCACCCGCGCAACTCAGTCCTATCGCGGCGATCACGACCTGGCCCGTGGCGGCGTGCACGTATCGGCGCGAGTCACCGGCAACCCCCGTTTTCAGACCCTGCAAGTGTCCGTTGAAACAGACGGCGACGGCTCCTTCACGCCCACCCACTACACCCTCGATGAGCACGACAACAACTGCGTCGTAGTGGCCGCCCAATTCGTCAACGCTCACCAAGGCGACGTCACCTGGGCCGATATGCTCGAACCCGGCCTGGCGGGCGTGCGCTTCGGCGACCTCGTCCCCGAACTGCGCGGCGCCCCGATCCAAGGCTTCGCCACCGACGAGACCGCCAGCGCCCATGCCCGTCTCGTCCGCGGCCTGATCCAAGCCGGACCGGGCACCACCGCCTTCGTCATCGAACAACGCGGCGCCCCCGACCGCCACGGCGCCATCGGCCACGCCGTAGAACTGACCTACCTCGCCCGAAACCCCGACGGCACCCACACCTTCTCGCTCAACAACGAGACCGTCACGCTCGCCGAGTTCGACGGAAACGGCCGCGAATGGTTCGTAGCCCCCGTCGCCCGCCCCGCCACCCCCGCAGTGGCCGCAATCGAAGGCCGCCCCACCACCACCCTGGTGTCCCTGGCCGACCTCACCGGCGGCACCCGAGCCGACACCGTTGCCCTCTGGGCGGCGGTATGGCACGACGGCCGAGCCATCGTCATCGAAGGCGGCGACGTCGACGCACCGATGCCGGATGCGGACGCCCACATCGGCCAGAACGCCCGGAATGGCCCTGAGCAGCCAGCTATCCCATCGCTGCGCGAGGTGCTGGAAGCGGCAGCCGAGGGTGCGAGCACCAGCGAGCTGGCCGACATGCTGCAGGGGCTGGAGCAGCAATACGGCCCCTATCGCCTGACCGATTTGTCGGTGCGATACCTGTCTTCCGGCGGCATATCCGTCGACGGCATGGTCGTCGACGAAAACGGGATGGACGCGGGAACTCTCACCGAAATCTTCGAGATCGACGAAGACGGCCGGGTCACCGTCCGGCACGAAAACCTCCGTATCGACGAGGATTACCAGGGCCGAGGCTTCGCGCGAAACTTCGTCGAGACAATCGACGCACTGTATTTCCGCAGCGGCGCCGACCGCATTCTGATCACCACGCAGGGGGACGGCGGCAAGTTCTGGGCCATGGCGGACTACGGCTGGAATATGGATGATCCGCGCGCGGCAGCGGAGTGGATCAAGGCGCGGATCGAACAACTGTTGCCGGTGGTCACACCCAGCGAATATCAGATTCTCGCTTCCATTCAGCAGCGCCTCAACGGCCCGGTCGAGAGCTACCCATCGCCGCGCGAGATCGCCACCCTGAATATCGACGGGCGCCAACTCGGTGACCGAATCATGCGCGACGCGTGGTGGGACGGTACGCGGGAGCCGGGATCGCCCGCAGCAACCGAGCCTGCGACAGTGGGGCAACCGGTTCCGTTGACGCAGCTCGCGGTGAGTGAGATCCGCAACTGGATCGCGCCGTCGCAGGCACCGTCCGCAGCGGGCGCGACCGATGCGCTGGTGCTGTCGGTCGGACGCTCCGACAGCCAATTGCGGCCCGGCGAGGTGCTCGACGCTGACGATCGGGTGGGACGTGACCGGGTGAGTAGCGTGCCCGATGCCCGTGATCGTGTCGTGCGGTGGCTGGCCGAACTCGGCTGGGGCGATGTCGATCAACGTCATTCGGTGAAGTTGGCCGCATCGGAGCTGGTTGCCAACGCGCTCGAGCACAGCACCGAAGAGGTCGCGGTGCTGGTTCGGGTCATCGGCGAGCCGGGCTCGCGGGTAGTGTTGCTGGCGGTGCTGGATAACAATCCGGCACAGCCGACCCTTCCGGTCGCGCGGGCGGAAGCCGCGGCCGAACCGGCTGCGGAAAGGTTGGAGGGCGCCGACCTCGACGCGTTCCTGGGTACCTTCGACGAGGAAGCCGACGTCCCGGTCCCCGATCCGGCAGCGGTCGAACCTGATTCGGAAGTGCTGACCGGCGATGCTCTCGATTCATTCCTCGATGGCTTCGACGAGGATGCCGCAATCGTGCTTCCCGATCCGGACGCGAACGAGGCGAACCCGCCGACGGAGGGCACTCGGGGGCGCGGGCTCACAATTGTCGCCGAGCTGAGCGATGGCTTGGGCATCGTGGGGATGGATGACGCCACGGGCAAGGCGGTGTGGGCGGCCTTCGTCGAGAACGGCGGCGCCACCGAGGACGTGGCGACCGCCGCTGTATCGGAATCCGGTGCGGTCGAAGCCGATCCGCATCCGGTCACCGCACCGGAGATGCCCGCATCCGGACTCCCCAGAGGGATGCGGCGGCTACTTGCCGGCATCGACGACGCTGCCAGAACTCCGGAGTTGGCCGAACGTGCCAAGAGCTTCGTCCTCGACCGCTACCACGATTACCGGCAGCAGAGGTCGCAGACGCAGTATCGAGAATTCCTGAATACCAAGACAGCCGAGCTGATGGCGCAAGGTATTCCGGCATCCGATGCCGAATCGACGGCTCGGCAGTTGACCGATGAGTTCATCGCAGGTGAGCGCGCACAGCGGGGAATCGACCGTGCCGCGGCGGAGCGTACGACCGACTGGGTGGACAAGGTCCACATGCGCGCACAACGAGCGCGCGGTGATTTCGTCGACCGGTTGGTCCGGATCAGCCTGGCGGAGCAGGGAATCCCCTCCGATATCGACCCGGCACTGCCTGCCGAACGACGGGTTGTCATCGATCGGGTGAATGCCCTGATCGAGAGGTTGGGCGAAACCCAGAACCGGTTGGATGAACTGCTGTCGGTCAAGCCGGAGTTGCTCGATAACGGGGCAGGCCATTGGCAGACGGTCCTCAATTCGATGCGTTCCGAACTGGCCGAGTTGGCTGGAGACTACTTCGAGGGCAGGACCGCGATCGGACAACCGATTACCGCTGCGGTCGATGTCGGCTTCCTGAAGGGCTACGACATTGTCGTGCGCGGCCTCCTCGGGGAATTCGCAATGGCCGCGCGATTGGACAATGTGCAGGCCGTCGGACTGCTCGTCGACGCTGATCTACCAGGGCAGAGCAGGTTCGACGGCGAGATCGATATCGTCACCGACCGCGGCGCGACATGGCATGAGGTGAAAACCCGTGAGCGCGCTGTGCAGCATGATCGGGGCATCCGGCCGGATACCGAAGCTCAGGTTCGCAAGCAGCTGCACATTGCATATCTGAACCGCGCGTATTGGGTGGATGGGCGGCCGCCGAAGATCGTCTGGCACTTTCTGGACGGCGTAGCGCCGACGGAGAAGGCCCAGATGGAAGCCATCCGGATCGAGGACGAGTCCGGCCGGGTCATCCACGACCACCGTGTCGAGGTCGTCGACCACGCCGATACCGCGATATCTAGTTCCTCGAAATCCTCCGCACGCCAGCAGATTCCGCCGCTGCCGGAATTCGGATTGCCGGAAGGCATGCACCAGATCCTGGCTCGGATCGATACCGCCGCCGGTGATCGCGAATTCGCGGGCCGAGTCGAGGCCGCCGTGCTCGAGCGGTACCGAGAATTCCGGCAGGAGCAAGCCGAGCGCGCTCACCGGGAATTCGTGAAGAACAAGACAGCTGATCTGTTGGCCAAAGGTACACCGGAAGATCGGGTAGCACCGGCGGCCCGGCAGTTCGCCGACGAGAACCTCGTCAGCGATCGCACGGTGGCACGAATCGGTCGTGACGCCGCGGCCCGGACCAAGCAGTGGGCCGAGAAGGAGCTCACCCAGTTCTTCGCCGAGCCCGCGGCTTCGCACTCGGATCCGGCGGGCACGATCGATACCGGTGAGCTGCCGAAGGGGCTGCGCAAAGTTTTGGCGCAGATCGCGAACGCCAGTGATCCCGCCGCCGCGCAGCAAGCCGAAGCTATTGTCCTGCAGCGTTATCAGGAATACTTGGAAACGCCGACGGCGAGTGTGCGCCGGGACGCCCTCGCCGCGAAAGTGGAAGAATTCTCCCGGCTCGGCATGTCGACCGCCGACGCCGAGCGCTTGGCGCGGTCCGAGGTCGACGCCTTCCTGCGTACCAAGGCCGCGCGTAAAGCGATAGATGGTGTCGCCGCGAACAACACCGTCCAATGGGTGTCCAAGGCGCAGCGCAGCGCCGATCGTGCGGGTGTGGATCTGGTCGACCATCTCGCCCGGTTGTACCGAGACGCGAGCGTGGCGGATTCGGCAACCGCGCCGCAGGACGCACCGGGATACCGGCCCAAGTCAGCGGAATCCGCGAACCCGGGTACCTCCCGGACCGGGATCGCAGCCGTCACCGACGGCTCGCACCAACGGTCGGAATCCGAGACTCCGACGAACCGCGGACGCCCCACCGGTTCGGTAATCGCGAACCCGAATCCGTCGGGCCGCTTCGATCCGGGCATGCTCACCGCGCACAGTCGCGATGCCGCGGGTGCGGGGGACGCGTTCCGGCGACCAGGTACGCAGGGTAAACCGTTGCAACCCAACGCCGATCAAGAGATCGATCCGCAGGGCCACGACACCGATGTGCACAGCACCGCGATCGATTCGACCATCGCCGAGCCGTCGGGCCGACCCGATCCGGGCCATGCTCGGCTGAACGACGATGTGCCGCCGACTGATCCGGTGTCGACGGAACCATCCGAGGGTGGGCAGCGGCTGAATCCGGACCAGATTCGGTTACCTGGGCTTTCTGAAACTGTCCTCGCGTGGAAGAGCCCGAACTACGAGTTCGAGGGCGCCCTGGATGCCGTCGCCCGCACCGCGATCGAGGCGGCTGGCGGACGCGCGCTGACCGATCGGGTCGGCCTGGTGGATGACGTTGCGCCCCGCGTTCTCATCGCGGACTGGGAGGGTGCTGATCATGATGCGGCATTGACCGCCGCGCTGGATCAGTTCCCGGAGCTGGCAGCCGCACTCACACAGCCCGGCGCCCGGATCCAATATCTGTCCGGCCGCGTCGATCCCTACGACAACATCCTGCTATCGGACATCGACTCGCCGGAACTCGTCTCCGCCGCCATCGAATCCGGTCCGTGGCAAGGGATCGAGCTGACATATTGGCAGGACACCGAGGGCTACTGGTGCCCGGTACCGCAAAACGTCCCACTCGATCGAATTCCGCCCGCACGCACCGGAAGCGACCTGAGTTCGAGTCATCCACTGCGCGCGGACTATCGAGGCGAAAACAATGAGAGCCTCCCGATCTTCCGCCGGGTCCACTACATGTCCGAGGCGCAACGCGAGGCGACTCGGGTATTCGTGGGGCCGGACGGCCGCCTCTACCGCGCCGTCGACGGCACCCCGTTCCATGCCGCCCGTACGAACGGGAACCGCGCGCAAGCGGGCTGGGCGATGTTCGTCATGGACAGCAGCGCCAACCTCTACGCAGACACCAGCGAAATCCCTGGTATCTTGCACCACTCTTCGTTCCTTGCCGGTGCACCGGTTAGTGCGGCCGGATCTCTGAAGGTCCCACACGGCCGAATGGTCGCCATGGATGACCAGAACGGACACCACTGGGCGAACGCCGAATCCAACGACCACGGTTTGCGACAGCTGCGTGCCCAGGGCTTGGTCACGGCGGACGGATTCCAGCAATACGACCACAAGATCCAGGTCCGCGAATCGACGCTGCCCGAACCCGAAGCTGGTCAGGAGACCGATGCGGCCGAGGCACGGACCAGCGATGACCTCGACCTGCCAGAGTCGAGTACCGAACAACAGCCGGATCGAACCACCGGCGCGTGGCATCCGCACCTGCCGGGCAGCGAACATGCCGCTGACCCTGCCGCGTATCCGGGCCAGCTCATCACCCACGTCGAGGACAATCCCGACTCCGGCGAAGGCCCCGAATACTTCGACGCGTCCGAACCCGCGCCGCCGAACCAGCCGGATCCGCCTGCCGAAACAGTGCAGGGCGTCGGCGAATTCCATGGCTCCGCTCGCGATGCCGCCGAGCAGACGCTGACTCGCGAGCTGGCGTTGAACCTGACCGAGGGTGCGCTGCGATTGGTCATGCCCGCGCAGACCAGCTGGCATCGCGACGGCCACTTCCTGCTGCCCGACGGACGCTCCGTCCACCTCGGCGTCGCCGAGCTGCCGGGCAATGCGATCGGCGGCTTCGCGTTGCGCGCGGACGGCAACGTCGATCTCACCCTGGCGCAGGGGCTGCGCAACCGGGATATTCCACGTGCGGTCGCGCATCTGTTGACCCGGCTCCGTCAGGTAACCGATCCGAATTTTCGGCATCCGGGTGGTCGGTTCGCGGAACTGAAAGTTCTTGCCGGGCAGCTGGATCAGGCGATTTTCGATCCGGGCCGCGCCAAGCTGGTTCCCGATGTGCGGCAAGACCTGTTCGCATTGCTCGACGATCTGGGCATGATCAGCGATCCGGTCGGCGACGCCGCCGAGCAACTGGCCGCCTTCGATCCAGAACTATCGCGCCGGATCGGCCTGGAATACGGTGGGGCGGTTGCCAATCGGCCCATATTCGGCAAGGCGCTGACCGATCCGGCCTTCGACGCTGCCGCGTTGGCCCACCTCGGCGAGCTGGCCCAGGCGCTGACCGGACCTTATGCCCGCGACGTGTTGATGGCCGAGGCGCTCTCCCTCAATGCTCGGATGCGGGAAGAGCAGTGCCGCCGCATGTTCGAGCCCATGTTCGCCGACAAGAACGCGGGAGCGGTGCGCAAGCAGTTGGTGGGCGACGAGGAACATCACCTGCTCACCAATGACGACCTGATGGCCGAACTGAGCCCACTGCGGGCGGCCTTCAACGACCCGTTGCCGCACGGACCTTCCCGGTTCGCGGCCTTGGACGCGGCCATCACGCAGGTCGCGAACTCGCCCGGCATTCCGCGACAACTGCGTGAAGCCATCGACTTCGAGCAGATGCGGATGGCGGCTCGGGCCTTCTGCGAGATGCCCGATCGCTCGGGCGGCGTGCTGGACCGGACCACCGGACAGGTCACCTTCGACTTCCTGCCCGCCCACGACCGTGGCACGACGATGTCGCTGCTGGAGTTCTTCCACGCCGTCGACCGCGCCAACCGCGGTGCCGCCGAGCACGGGTTGAATATCGAATACGTCGTCGTCATCTACGACGAGTCCGGTGGGCGTTCGACGGTGGACATCCTGTCCCGGCCACGGCCGCATTACCGGATGCCCGCGGCGAACAACCACCCCGTGCTGTTCGCGCCGCGCCCCTCGGTGCCCGCGGCGGCGGCAGGCGGTCACACCGTCGATGTCGGGGTCGGCCGTGGCGGATTCGCCGTGGAAATGACTCCGGAACAGGATCGTTCGGGCGGCGGCCTGGTGCTGCAAACCGAACTGCCGATGGACTACGCCGATGCCGGGCAGCGCCGTCGCCCGCTCGGCATCCTGGACCCCGGCCCGCTCACCCAGCCGGGTTCGCTCATGGTGTGGGCGGATCTGCTGACCGCCGGTGACGTACTCAACGCCGGCGGTAACGGCGGCGTTGCCCGCTTCTACATCAACAATGTCAGCGCCCACTTCGGCGACGCCGAATACGACGCGATGGCCAGGACCCTGCCGCGCACCCTGGCGCCGGGCGGCCGCCTGGAAATCCAATGGGATATGAAGTCCGAACTCGTCGAGGGCGGCGAACCCGGCGATCGGGGCCACATTCAGGGCGACAAGCTGGTGTTGGCGATCAACCGCGTGCTGCCGCCTTCGGTGGCTGCGGCCTTCAGCGTGCTGGAGCACACCGTGTTCCCGCATCCGGGCAGTGCCGAATACGTCTTCACCATCGATGCGGGTGCGAGCAACGTACTCAATCCGCAGGCGATGGCCAAGTATTCGCCGCCCGCCCCCACCGACCGTATGGTGATCGTGTACGAACCACCCGGCATGCGGCCGAGCGCTGCGCGGACCGACCTCGAGGACGGTGCACAGTAATGGCGGAGATCGACGGGGTCCGGCAATGGCTGGACCGCGCGGCCGAATTCCTGCGCGGCCAACTGCAATGGTTCGGCGGTCAGATCGCCCCCGGCGCGGTCACGCACGTCGCCATTCCCGCGCACCCTTCCCGCGTCGACAACACCGATCCCGGCCGCTACCGCTTCGAGGCCGTGGCGAACCTGACCTGGCGCGACGATCCGACGGCGGTACACCGCGCCGCCCACGCCCTGAGAACCACAGGGTGGACCGTCGACATGCACCGTGATCCGGACTTCCCCACGGTAGTGACCGTCGTCGGCACCAAGGACGGCTACCGCATGCAGGCCCGCACCGAAGAGGGCTACGGCGGCATCGTCCTACTCGGCGAAACCCCCGATATCGTTCTCTACGAAGACGATCCACTGCCCACCCCGTCTCCCGCCGTCACCCCCGAAACCCTGAGCCCCGGCGCACTCCTGTGCTACGAATGCGACGGCCTCGGCCACTGCCCGGTCTGCAAAGGCCGCGGCTGGACCAAGGGCGGCAGCACCGGCCGCATCCGCTGCCGCGAATGCCTCGGTTCCAAGGTCTGCCCGGTCTGCGGCGGTGCGGGGGAGTTGCACATCGCGGACCTGACCGACGAGGCACGCGTCCACTATCCGGACCTGGGCTGAACCCTGATGCCCCTCGTCCTCACCCGAATCGAGTCGACAGTCGGTAATGGCCCGCGGCGACAAGGACTTCGAGGGCGGCGCGCCGGGAAGGACAGGAGCGCGGGCACGTTCGGTGCACCTGCATCAGCCGGTGCGCGTGCTCCACGCCGTATGGATGGATCGTCGCCGTACAAATCGGATTGTCGGCCATGGTCATCCACCTCCGCAACCAAGCGCTGTTACCACCATGATTCCCGGTTGACCTGGCGTCGGCGTGGCGCGGACCGTTTCCTTACCGTTCCTTAGGGCGATCTATGCCCGTCACCATGGTTCGGTATCACATGGCAATACACAATGGCAGCAATCGAATCCATGTCAGTATGGGTCGGTAGGACCGAGTGCTTCCGCACATGACACCGAGACAGCAGGAGTCATCGATGGCCCCGAATGATGTTCCGCAACCGTCCTGGTCGGGTCTGAAGAACCAGGCGGCGAACGGGACTCTCAAGCTGGACGACACCGCCATCGCCGACCTCAGGAATGCTTGCGACGCGGTGATCGGGCGCTTGCTCGCGGTCAAACAAGAGATCAGCGAACTAGCGAACATCAAGGCGTTCGCGCCGACCACCCTGCCATCCAGCGATACCTTGGCGCAGAAATACGTAACCAGCGCCAATAACTTCGGCGACATCGTGCAGCGGCATTTGGACATCCAGAACGACATGATGGACACCTTCATCGCGGCAGGCAAGGCGTACATCAACGCGGAAGTCGACAGTTCCCAACGGCTCGACCGGCTCGCCGCTCTCTCGAAAGTGTCCCCGGTGACCAAGAAGGCCGGCGACTTGGGCGTCGATCTCGGGAAGGTCGACACGAAAGTCGACCGGATGGGATTCCACGGTTTCGACCAACTCGACAAGAGCAAGATCAAGAACGCGAACGGAAATCCGAACGGTTCGTTCGTGCCCGAGCACAACACGCAGGGTGACATGTTCAAGGGTGCGGCCGCCGAGGGCGAGAACCCGGATAAGTTCGACTACCAGTTCCTCTACCGCATCGGGCAAGAGATCGATCACCAGACTCCGGGAAAGCGAGCTGGGCAGTGGGACAAGCTCGCCGGCGTGTTGGACGACGTTTTCACCACCTTCAACAACAAGATCGGCGCCGTGGCGAACGGGGAGAAGTGGGGCGGTGACGGCGCCGGTGCCGCGAAGCTGGCAACCAACCAATACGTCACGGATACGCAGAATCTCCGCGCGCAGATGAGATCGCTCAGCGGAAACCTTGCCTACACCTCGGGATGGTTACAGCTGACCAAGTCCGTCATGCCGCAGACGCCCACCGATAGGTCGAACCAGGAATTCGAAGCGCCGAGCGGGCCGGTAATCACGGCCCCCGGTGGGGGATCGGGCCCCACCGGGGGAACCTACCCCGATCAGACCCCGATCTACCGCGAGAATTTCAAGAACACCTACCTCATCGGTCTTCCCGAATCGGACACGTCGATACCGTCGCTGCCCCAGCCGACCAGCCCGATCAAGGAAATTCCCAACTCGACCGATCCCCACACGCGGCCGACCACTGGCGGTCCAGGACCCAGTTCCGGGCCTGGCACGTCTGCTCAGCAACAACAGCAGACGGGGGAGGCCGCGCGACGGCAACGGCAAGCTCAGCAGGAAGCCGATCGTAGACAACGGGCTGCGGACAACTACACGAAACAACAGCGCGAGGACGCCGCTCGTAGACAACGGGATGCGGATAAATACGCGGAACAACAGCGCAAGGAAAACGAGAAGTACACCAACGAGCAGCGGGCAAGGGCTCGTCAGCAAGAAGAGGCGGCCGCCGCATACCAGCGCGAAATGCAGGAGAAGGGCCGCAAGCAACAGGCGGAGCAAGAAGCGAGGCAGGCCGCCCAACAAGCCGAGCAAGAAGCTCAGCAGGCCGCTTCCCAAGCCCAGCAAGCGTTGGAAAAGGCCATGTCGGGCGGCGAACAGGCATTGCAGCAGGCCATGTCGGCCGCCCAGCAAGCCGCACAGCAAGCATTGGCAGGGCAGCAGGCAGCCGCGGCGCGAGCCGGGATTCCCGGCATGCCGACGCCAGGCGATCTGGCCAAGCTCGGTGGTGGTGGCGGCGGTGGCGCCGGGCCTGGCGGCACGAGCGGGCTCTCGGCCGGTAAGCAGCTCACCGAGTCGGCCAAACTCTTCCCGCGCGCGAGCGCTGCGACAACCGGTCTCGGTGCGCTCGGCCGGGCCGGCGCAGCATCTCCGATGGCAGCCACCCCCGGTTCTCCCGGCCCGGCGGGCGCGGCCGGACGTGGCGCCGATGGTGGTCAAGGCAATAATCACAAGCGGCCCGCGTACCTCGAATCCGTCGAGCATATGGATGATTTGCTCGGTGACGCGCCGCGCGTTGTACGACCAGTTGTGGAGCAATGAACCGAACCTGGAAGCTGACCGATCTCGAGTTCGTCGTCGCATGGGAGGACATCCTTCGCGAGGGTTTCATTCCGCAACCGTTCGTGTTCACCAGCCGCACAGAGCTGTGGAACGACTACGTTCGCGAGCGGATAGGGGTGCGCGAGCAGCTCGTCGCGACAATGGACAACGACCTGCTCGAACTGCTGAAGGCGATGGCGCGCCCCGACATTCGAGTTATCGCGGCGGCATGGGACGGTGCGGACCCGCAGAATACGGAAAAGTGCGTGCGCGTGGTCGCCGCGCGACGGGGTGACCTCGGAGTTGTCGCAACCCAGATCCGGGGGGAGACGGTATTGCACAGTGGCGGTTACACATTCACCGAATGTGATCCGCTTGCGCTAGCGGATGAGCTGGTAGCGATACTCCCCGACGCAGCCGCGGGACAGCGTGGCGAGATCGAGCTGGCCACGCACACCGATGCGGCACATTTGGACTATGAACGCCAGGTATCGGCCGTCTTCGACGATTTCGACGACACGGTCTCGTACCGATCGGAGGCTTTTTCGAAGGCACCGGTTGAGACGGCGGGCCAAGTGATCGTCGTCCAGGGGCAGTCCAAGTTCGGTCCACGTGGCATCGTCGAGAACCGTATTCCCTGGCGCGATCTGGTCGATGACGGTCGTTACGCCATCGTCTCCGCGAACCCGCCGGTGGCACGCCCTGTCGATAAGCGGCAGTTCGTCGCCGTGATCAACACGCAGATCGCAACTGTTGTGCGCGCCATCAAGGATGAGCGGGTGTAACCAGCCGAGCGTTCACGATCCATGTGCCATAAAGCAATTCGTCATAGACTTACCAGAAGTGATCACGAGATGAGGTGCCATGTCGACAGCGATGTCCAGGAGCGGTTCTATCTCGGTTCGGACTACCGAACAGGGTCTGCCGCTGGCGGTTTCGGTGGAACCGGAGGAGTTGCGGCGAGATCCTGCTGAGCTTGCGCAGCGGATTGTTCGGTTGTGTAAGCAGGCGGCGAATCGGGCCGGGCTGGCGCGGCGGGAGCAATTGGTCGCGGCGGGGTTGAGCAGTGAGATGCTGGCGCTGACCGGGTTGCCGAAGCCGGAAGATGTTGCGCGGCAGGAGCTTGCCGACGAGGAAGAGTACGACGAAGAGCCGCAGAGCTGGTTGAGGTCGGTATGAACCATGTGATGGACGAGATCGAGGCGCGGGCGCATCGGCAGTTGCACCGGATGCGGGAGTTGGGTGAGCGGATGGCCGCCATCCGGGTTCGGGAAACCTCCACCGATGGTGCGATCACCGCCGAAGTGGACGGCAACGGTGCGTTGTGCGACCTTGTCTTCACGACTGCGGTATCGCGGATGTCGCCGCGCGATTTCGAGCAACTGCTGGTCGCCACCGCGGCGCAGGCGGCAGCACGGGCCTTCGCGGAACGGGCCGAGTTGATCAACGCATTCAACGCGGAGGGCGCGGACCTGCCGCGATAGAACAGCCGAGGTGATCGATGGCCACGTGTGGACGTGGCCGTCGTAGCTGTGTCCGCGACAGTGCGGATGACCACCAATTCTTTACTAGCTCTTAAGACACTCGACCCGAAGACTCACCGAGCCGAAGCCCTTAGATCGGTACATTCGATTCAACGTACCAATCGTATTCTCGCAGAGGGTGTTTCCCGATGAGTGATATTGCCGCAGTTCCCGATGCGATTCGCGCCTACGGCGACGCCGCGGCCACGATGGCCGCCAACGTCGCGACCGCGGGGGCGGTGAACCAGGCGGCCACGATGGCCGCCGCCATCCCGGTTTTCGGTCTGATCGGTCAGGACTTCCTCGGAGCCTTCGCGGTCGCGCAGGGCAATCATCTGCAATCGGTCGGTGAACTGGCGTATGTGCACGCCATGACCGCGGTGAGCCTGCATGAGGGCGCCGCCACCTACCAGACAACGGATGAGGGTTCGGCGGCAGAGATCGATACGATCGGCAGAGCCTGATGTCGGACGCGGTCGATCAATCGGTACTGGATCTGCTGCGCGAGAGCGCGGTGGGTCCGATGCTGACCCGGCCGGTGAACGATGTCCTGAAGGATATGGGTTTGCCGCAATTGCCGGATCTGGCTGGGCTGCCGCCGCTTCCGGATCTGCCGCCGTTACCGGTCATCGACCTGTCGCTACTGGCGAAACCGCTGACCGATCTGGCGGCCACCTTCGGCACCGGCCAGTTTCCCGCCCCGGCGGCCGCTCCCGCGGAGACCGCCGGCGCGGACCCGGAGAATCCGATACCGGCCGCTGCTCCCGTCGCCGACCCCACTCAGGTGCTGTCGCAGATCTCCTCCGTAGTCCAGACGGTTGTGCAACTGGGCAGTACGGCACTGCAGATGGCGATGCAATTGTGGCAGAGCCAGGCTGCGGAGAAGGCAGCCGAGAAGGGCACGCAGGCGCAGAAGGACGGCACGAATGTCGCTGCGCAGGGCGCGGAAACCTCGCTCGGCGTAGCCAATGCCGCGGGCACGGTGTTCCGGGGATCGGCCATGATGGCAGGGATTATCGCGAAGTACATGGCCTCGCTGACGGCGTCGGCCCCGTTTCTGGCGACTCCGGGCGGCCAGGCGTTCGTGCTGGCCATGTCGGCGGAAACCCTGGCCGAGGCGACCGCGGTGGTGGCCGAGACCCGTGGTGAACTCACCGTGCACAGTGCCGAAATGGCCAAGACCGGAACCAAGGTTCCGATCACCGACGCCCCCAAGGGCGTCGACCCGATGCAGATGGTTTCGCAGCTGATGCAGATGGTCGGTCCGCTGGCGTCCGCGGCGACGACCGGTGCGCAGTCGATCGCCCAAGCGCATGCGGCGTTGAATCCCGTGAAACCGGCCAGTGAGCTGGATAAGGACAAGCTCGACCAGCAGAAGTTCAGTGCGGCCGGAGGCGGCACCCCGATCGGCATGGGCGGAGGCGGCGGTATGGGCGCGGTCGCGACCCCGGCCAGGCCACTGAGTCCCTGGGTCGACACGCGCGGTGCGGGCGCCCTCGGCGCGGCCGGTGCGACCGGAGCGAGTTCGGCGGGTTCGGGTTCGGGTTCGGGTGGATCGAGTGCCGCGGCGCGCGGCAGCGCCACCACCAGCTCACCCGGCATGATGCCGATGGGCGCGGCCGGCACGGGCGCAGGGATGGCCCGTTCCGCCGAGGAGAGCGCCGACGGACTGCGCGGCCAGTTGGTGACCGCACAACACGGCAACGAGGTCGTCGGCGATATCGAGGGAGTTTCGCTGCCGGTAGTCGGTGCCGCCGAACGAGTTTCCGATCATCTGGACAACGAACCGCCGGACCAGGCACTCACCCTCTGACAGGAGGTCGTCATGGAATTCGATCCTGCCCGGGCGCATAAGACCGCGACCGATTTGGACGCACTCGCGGATCGGCTGGAGGCCGATCTGCGGGCGAACAGGCCGGCGCTGGCCGTGGAATCGGCTGGACTGGACGAGGTTTCATTGCGCGCCGCGGAAACCATGCGTGCGGTTGGCTCGTCCTACGACGAGACAGCGGTCGCGGGCATTCTCGAGTTGCGCAAGTTGGCCGCCGCACTGCGTTCACAGTCGCAGCAGCTGCTGGTGATGGACAACGAGAACGCCGACGGCTTCAGGGCATCGGCATAACGCGGAGTAATAGGAATGGTCGAACCGCCGATCCCCGGTTTCACCGGTGTGGTCTGGGAAGCCAGACCCACCGAACAACTGGCGAAGGATCTCATGACCGGCCGCGGCGCGGCGCCGATGGCCGAGGCGTCCGCCGCCTTGGCCCGCCTCGCCGCGAGTTTCGGTGGCGCCGTAGTCGAATACGACCAGATCATCGGGGCGATTCGGGAGGCGTGGCGCTCCGATACGAGTGAGGCCGTACTCGAGCGCATCAGCACCCTGCGCGAGTGGTTGATCGAAGCAGCGGGTTCTGCCGGGCAGAACGCCACGCGCGCGGGTCGTCAAGCCATGGCCTATGAGCTCGCGAAGCTGACCATGCCCCATGTCGCGGAGATCGCCGCGCTGGAAGCGGCGAAGCAATCGATCGAACAGATGGGCGCTGGTCTCGGCGGCCCACTCGTCGGGGCCGCGGCCGCGGTGGATGCCGAACAGGATCTGGCGAAGGCCAACGCGGCTCGGGTGATGCGCACCTATGAATCGGCGGCGACGCCGCTGGCCACGCCATGGCAGCATGCGGCGCCGCCGGTCATCGCGTCCAGCGCCGCACTCGACGCCGAACGCGCTGCGGCCGAACCCAAACCGGTCGCGTCCACACCTGGTGGTTTCGCACCGGTCTCGTTCGCCGGCGGATTCGGCGGGATGACCGCGATGCCGCGGGTGAAGGGCGCGTACCACACGCGGACGTTCGCGCAATCGGTCACCGAGCCGGAAGTCACCGCACGCCAACAGTCGACCGCGGCGGCCGAATCGAGTACCAGCCGCATGATGCCCGCGACCGGCATGTCGCCCGGGACCGCGATGCAGGATGCCGAGCGCACCGCGCGTGCCGCCGCGGCGTCCGCGCTGCCCGGCGAGTCGGTGGAACTCGACGCCGGAATCGCCGCCGCACCAGCGGTACTCGGCGGACCGGTTGAGACGGCGCAGGCTACGGCTACCGGGCAGGCGCCATGACGACAGTGACCAACGACGGCTTGCTTGCCGTCTCCGATCTGCTCGGCGTGCAGACGTTGCCGCTGGTGCTCGGTGTCGGCCCGCAACAGGATTCGGTCGAAGCCTGGAATGCGGCGCGCCAGAATGCCCTCGCGAATCTGCGCGGCGCGGGACTGGTCGACAAGTACGACGATGTGGCTCCCGAACTGGCCGACGCACTACGCATCCTGGCCAAGCCCGAGCGCGAGCTCGCGGCCAGGATCTACACCGAATCCGGTGTCCGCCAAGTCTGTCTGGCTCGCCGGGGCAGCGAGCACGCTCTGGCATCGCGGACCGGTGACGCGTTCGAGGTGCGAACGACCTGGGCCGACGACGACGCAACGGCATTGGCGCGACCGGTGCTCGACGCACTGGGTCCGTGCCCGCCCGGGGCGATCCCCAGCGTCAGCGCGCCGATGGAAGAACTGCGTGAACGTCTGGACGCGGCCACCGGATCCAGTGACTACACCCAGATCCTCTACGGGCTCGGGGTGGACACTCGCGACGCGATCGAATTCGGCCTCGCCATGTCGAGCTGTCACGCGCATGCCGAGATCGTCGCCTATGCCTACGACGATGGCATGACCACCAGAACGTCCGGAGCGGTAGCGGTATACGACACCTCGCGGGGTCGTATCGTCGCCAGTCCCGGCGCTGCGCCGGACCTGCGAGTCTGGTCGACCTTCACCCCGGGCACCGATCATCGGATCGCACAGGCGATTTCCGCGCTGATCGAATCACTGCCGGGAGGAAGGTGGATGCCCTAGTCAACGCATCGGAGATGACGCAGCGAGCGACTACCACCGCGGCGACAGCACAGCGGATCCGGCAATACGTAATGAAATGGAAAGGGTGAACAATGGCTGGGCAAACTAGTTATACCGCCAAAGAAGCGTCCGAGGTCGTCAACGAATTCCTCGACGCCATCAATGGCATTCGCACGACGATCAGCAAGGTCCAGGAGACCTTCGATGCCGCGCGTTCCGGTTGGGAAGGTGACGCGGCGATTGCCGGACAGAAGGCATCCACCGCGTGGCAGGAAGAGGCCGCGGATCTCAATAAGAAAATTGACGACGTGAACCAGACGGTTTCCGAGGGCAATACCACCCTCGCGAATGTCGATCCGACGAACGTCGACGCTCTGACCAACCTCATTTAATTCGGACGAACTTACTGCCCGATAGGAGAATTCTATGCTTTATACCGATGCGGTCCATCAGCAGTTGCTCACCGACATGGATCAATATTACAAGGATCTGGACGGCTACAAGGATGCGCTCGTCGCGGCTCGCGATAAGCTGATCAAAGTCGGCTGGGAAGAAAACGAGTCGGCTGTCGCCTTCCAGCAAAAGGTCGACGTGCTGCTCGGCGAAGAAGGGCTCGGCGATACGCACCTCAAGCTCGAGAAGCTGCGCGATGCGATCGATTACGCATTCAACAATGCGAAGGCCGCGGACCAGAAGGTCTACAACGCTTTCTGATCGCCTTCAGCGATAAGCCCCGGTCATCCATTCGGCTGACCGGGGCTTATCGTGCGTCGGCGGCCCTCACACCGCGGCCATTCCCACATGCAGGTAGCGCAGTTCGTCCGGGGTCGCGACCATGTGGACGGTCGTCGACTCACCCGCGGTATCGACGGTGACCAGGTTGGTCGTCTCGGGATCCTCGGTGAGCGTCACATCGGGTTCGAAGGAGTCATCGGCGACGGGCGTGTTACGCAGGAGTACGACGGTGGCGTCGGAATGGTGCGTGGAGGGCGCGATGCCGTCGTAGACCACGACATCGGCGAACCGATGGGCGCTGGCCTGCTGTGATCCCGCGGACCACGCTGCCAGCATCAACGATTGCGGTGCGTCGACGTCGGCGACCATCGGCCGCCAGGCCTCGTGCCGGTTGGTGTGCACGACGACGGCGGCGCCGAGCGCGATGGCACGCAGGATCATCTGCTGTGCCACCAGCAGGGAGCCGATCACCTCCACCCGCCGCACATGGTGGCCGACCAGCGGCAGCGCGACGCCCTGCCCCGAGGAGTCCGCACCGATCAGCTGTCCGCAGCCTGCGATCGGGACCGGTAGATCGGCCAGCGAATCCGGCTTGCCGAGATAGCTTTCGGGGCTGAACTGCTGGCCGCGAGCGGCGACCGGGAGGGTGTACAGCAGCGCCCGGAATTGCTTGCCCGGCAAGGGCACCAGCCCGGCTGCGCGCACGTCGGCGGGCTTGTCGCGAGTATCGAATCGCGCGACCGCGGTGACCTCGATACCGGCGTCACCCCGCTTCGGCGTGGAGTTGTTCGTGCGCTGCAGCCGCATGGTGACCGTCGTGGCAATGGTCGGCGTCGACCAGACCGCTGCGAACCCGCGCGGGCCGAGCGCTTGCGGCGCCATCCGGTATGTCGTGTAGTGGATGCCGTCGTGTTCGACGCTGTGGGCCGTCTCGGTGAACTCGTCCAGCGGCGCGTGCCGAATCAGTTGGTTGACCGCCCCGGTCATTTCGGCCGCGGAGAGCACCGACGCGGTCAGGCCGCGAGCGGCGAGGCGGTTCGCCACCCGCCTGGTGGCGACGATAGCGGACCGCAGCGTGCCGGTGGCCCCGCCACCGCGCCGATTGACCGCGGCCGCGTTGGCGAGCGGATCGAGCCGCAGCACCACCCAGACGGTCCGGTGCGCCACCGCGGGCAGCGGGCCGAGGATGCGCTCGTACAACTGCGCCACCGCGCCCGTTCCCGCGGTGCGCGCACCGGTGCTGATCACATCGATCGAGGCCAGGCCGATATCGAATTGATCGAGACAGTGCGCGATCTCGGGCAGCGGCATCATGTCATCGGCGATCAGCGCCCGCGGACTCAACAGCGTCACCGTGCGCGGGTGCGCCTCGATGCGCAGCATGGTGATCAGGCGGGAGCCGTCCCAGCGCATGCCATACGCCCCGCCCTCGGGAAGCGGTACATCGAACGGCGCTTGATCGACGGTGGCGGAGCGATGGCGAAAAGCCCGCCACCGGAAGGCGATCTCCTCGTCCAGGAACCGTGCGAGCGAGGTACCGCGGAACGGAACCAGACCGATCAGCAGCACCGCGGCGCATATCGCCGCCGCGATCGGAGTCGAGGCGCCGAAGATCACGGCGACCAGGGATGACGCCACCGCGATCAGCGCGACCGGAATCACCAAACGGAGCGGGAGGTTTCGGAACAACCAGAGGTCGGGTGAGTGCAGCGGCGGTGCCGGAACGCGCGTTTCGGTGTCGGCTGTCGAGGAGCCCATGCGCTCATAATGGACCGAAGTTCCCCGGCTTCGCTACTGTTGTCGCACGAGCTCACCGGCTCGCCGGCTTCATTCGCGTCATTCGGAGGCGTCGTGCCTGCACAGTTGACCACCCGTGCGCAAGTCAACGGCTACCGGTTTCTGCTGAAACGGTATGAGCATGCGTTGATCCGGCGCGACGTGCGCATGTTGCACGATCCGATGCGGTCTCAGTTCCGTTCGCTGATCGTCGGCGCGGTCCTCGGCATTCTGGTGGTTGCGGGTGCGGCGATCATGTCCTTCCTGCGGCCGCAGGGTTCGATCGGCGACGCGAAGATCGTGATGGGCAAGGAGAGCGGCGCGCTGTACGCCGTGGTCGACGGAACACTGCATCCGGCGCTGAACCTGGCCTCGGCCCGGCTCATCGCCGAGAGCGCCGAGGCGCCGACTTCGGTGAAGGAAGCCAAGCTGACCCTGCCGCGTGGGCCGCTGCTGGGGATCCCCGGCGCACCCGCCGTGCTGCCCGGCTCCGCCTCCGGCAACCGTTCGATCTGGACGCTGTGTGACACCGTCGCGCTGTCGGCAGCCGGTAGCGCCGCGGGCTCGCCAGGCGCCGAGACCACGGTCATCGCTGGTCCGCTCGACTCCGACGGACCGGGCAATGCGCGTGCGCTGCACGGCGAGGAAGCGTTGCTGGTGCAGCGCAACGGCAAGACCTACCTGCTGTTCGACGGCAAGCGCGCGGAGGTCGATCCCACCGATTCGGTGCTGGTGCGCTCGCTCGGCCTGCGCCAGCACAATGCGCGGCCGGTCAGCGCGGGACTGCTGAACTCGGCGACCCAGGTCCCGGCGCTCACGCCGCCGAAGATCGACCGGGTGGGCGAACCCGGCCCAGGCCGGCTGCAGAGCGTGCCGATCGGTGGCGTGATCCGGGTGCGCGGTGTCGACGCCGAGGAGCTGTACGTGGTGCTCGCCGATGGTGTGCAGCGGCTGTCGCCGTTCGCCGCCGAGGTCATCCGCAATGCGAACTCACAACAGATGAACGAGATCATCGCGGTGCCGCCGGACCGGCTGGTCGGCGTGCCGGTGGTGAGCAGGCTGCCGGTGGACCAGTTCCCCCAGCAGGTCCCGCGCATTCTCACACCCGAGGACAACAAGGTCGGCTGCATGATGTGGTCGAAGTCGGCCGACGATCCGGCCGCGACGGTCACGATTCTCGCCGGTCGGGAACTGCCGCTGGGCGAGAACGCCAAAACCGTCGAACTCGCGACCGGCGACGGCGTCGGCGACCGCATCGATTCCACGTACCTGCGGCCGAATTCGGGGGAGTACGTCCAGGCCACCGGCATCGAACCGGACACCATCCGCAAGGGGACGCTGTTCTACATCGGCGACAACGGTATTCGCTACGGCGTGCCGGACGCCGAGACCGCCGCGGTGCTGGGGCTGGAGGCGAAGCCGCGCCCCGCGCCGTGGCCGATCATCAGCCAGATGGTGCCGGGCCCGACCCTGTCGCGGGACGAGGCGCTGCTCAGCCACGACACCCTGCCCACCGCGCGATAGCGCCCGCGCTCCCCGACGAATCCGGCCCCGTGCATACCGGGGCCGGAGTCGTCTCAGCGGATGGTGGCCAGCACGTTGTCGAGGGCGTTGCGCATATCGTCGGCCTCGATGCGCATCAGCACCGCTTCGTCGACCGCTGACAGATCGAGGCTTTCGTCGTTGGCCAGCCGGAACTCGCGCTCTTCCTCGGCCGCCTCGATCACATTGCGGATGAACCGGCCGTTGCCCGCCAGGTCGATACCGCGGTGGAGTTCACCGTTCTGATCGGTGGACTCGCGCCCGTACAGTTCGATGCACGAGGCGACCAGCTGGGCCTGCGCCTCGTCGGAGAGCTCCGAATCCCGTTTGCGCGCAATGAATCGCCCGATCTCGCCGAGCTCCTCCGGCGTATACGAATCGAACTTCACGCGCTTGGCGAACCGGGACGCGAGACCGTCATTGGAGGCCAGGAAGCGGTCGATTTCGCCGCTGTACCCGGCAATGATCACCACTAGGCGATCCCGGTCGTCCTCCATCCTGGCCAGCAGCGTGTCGACGGCCTCGCGGCCGAAGGCGTCGCCACCGGACAGACCGGTCTGGATCAGCGTGTATGCCTCGTCGATGAACAGCACGCCGTCCATGGCGCTGTCGATCAACTTGTTCGTCTTGATGGCGGTGCTGCCCAGATGCTGGCCGACGAAATCGGCGCGCTTGGCTTCGATCAGCTTGTCGGTCTTCAATATGCCGAGGCCGCAATAGATCTTGGCGACCACCCTGGCGACGGTGGTCTTGCCGGTTCCGGGCGGGCCGGTGAAGGCCAGGTGCTGGCCGCGTGAGGCGCTGGCCATCCCTTTCTCGGCCCGGATCTTCGCCAGTTGGGCAGTCGCCTGCAACTTCGCGACCTGGGTCTTCACCGCGGCCAGACCGATCTGCTCATCGAGTTCGGCGCGCGCGATCTCCAAGATCCGCTTGGCCTTGTCGTCGCGTTCCTCACGGCCCATCTGCTCGGCCGTCGGTGCGGAGGCGGGGTCCCAGCGATTGGTACGAGCCGCGATCTGCTCCTTGCCGGTCACGGTGATGCGGTACTTGCGGTCGCGCATGGCCGCGGTGTTGGCCTCGAAGTCCGGCGCCTCGGAGTAGACCTTCTCGAACAGCGACTGGGCCTGGTCCTCCTGGCCGATTTCGCGCAGGCACAGGCCGCGGCAGAACCGGGCAGTGGTCGCGGCTGCCGGAATGGGGCCCGCTTCAGCGGCTTCCATCCGGCGCAGCGCCTCGCCGAACAAGCCCAACTGGGCGCAGGAAGTGCCGACCATGACGTGCGCGCCCGCCGCGAGGTAGGGATCGTCCCACGCCGCCGAACCGGCCAGTACCGTCATCACATCGGGCCAGCGCTGGGTCGTGTAGTGCAGCACGCCGCGCACGTACGCGCAGACTCGATCGTCGATTTCCCGGTCGGGCTGCGAAATCTGGGCCGAGCGGTGTTTGGCCAACTCGTCCAATACTCGCTCGGCCTCGTCGTATTCACCGTCGGTGATCAGTTGCGCGGCCTGCGCGAGGCAGATCTCGGTGTAACTGGCCAATGGGTAATCGATATACAGGCCGACGACGAAGCGGCCGGCGAGTATTCGCGGTTGCAGGCCCAAACGGCGTTGTTCGCGAAAAAGTGTTGCGGTGCTGGTCTTGTAGAGATTGAAGATCACTTCTCGAGTGAGTTCTCCAGCCGCGGCACGCCCGAGCCATGCATCGCACATCCCGGGATCCCATTCGGTGGCCCGTTGGAAGGCGAGCTTCGCATACTCTAGATCGCGGACAGATTCCTGCCCGTCGATCGCAATGCCCAATGACAGAACGCCGGCATCGAAGGCGCGTTGTGCTTGGCGGTTGCCGGTCATACGGGTTTGCCCCTAAACACCTACGAATGTGCTATTTCTCGCCCAGCATACCGGCTGCGAGGACTTGGTTTGTCCGTTAAGTTGAGTACGTTGTCAGGTGGTTAGTGCGTCAATGTAGGGGGTCATCCAAACCGTGACCGATTCGTCGAGCAGTGGCTTGGGTGCCGTTGATCCGGAACTGAGCCGAGTGTCAGTCATCGGTGGTAACACCCAGTTGGATTTGGGATTGCCGGCAACGGTTCCGATTGCCGCCTACATCACCGACGTGGTCGAGCTGATCGAGTCGCGTAATCCGGATCTGACCGAACACGACGACAGCGCGCCGCTGCGAACCCAGCACTGGACGTTGGCCCGGATCGGTCGCGACCCGATCCCGCCCAGCCAATCGCTCACCGACGCCGAGGTTTTCGACGGCGAGCTGCTGGTGTTGCGCTCGGTCACCGCCAAGGAATCGCCCGCGTTGTTCGATGACGTCATCGACGCGGTGTCCAAGTTGACTGCCGAAACGTTCCACACGTGGTCACCGGTATCCGCGCGGTGGATGGGCCTGATGGCCGGTCTGGTCGCGGTACTCGCCGCCACGGTGCTGCTCGCGGTGGCCAAGGCCGACGGCGCGGGCGCTGCCGTCGGGTTCATCGCTCTCGGCCCCGGCCTGCTCGCGGCCGGTGCGGCCGTCATCGTGTCCCGGCGCTACCAGGCGTCGCTTCCGGTGATCGTGCTGTCGCTCTACGCGCTGGTGCTGCTCTTCGCTGGGGCAGCGCTTTTCGTGCCGGGCCATTTCGGCAGCCCGCATCTGCTGCTGGCCTCGGTGGCGACCCTGGTGACGGCCGCGGTGTGTTACAGCGCGACCCGCATCGGCGCCACCATGTTCACCGCGGTCATCACCACGGTTCTCTTCACCGGCTTCAGTGCGCTGGTCCGAATGGTGTGGGATCCGGCGCTGTCCAAGATCGCGGCGGGCGTACTGGTCGCCGCACTGATCGTGATCACTATGGTGCCGAGGATCGCGGTCGCCGCCGCCCGGCTTCCGGTGCCGCCGGTGCCGACCGCGGGCGGCGCGATCGATCCGATCGACCACGAACCACGCCCGACGATCGAGGACATCGGCGCGATCGGCGCCACCGCGCTGCCCTCGGCGGCCGGGCTCGAACAGCGAGCGCGCGCGGCGAACGAGTACCAGTCCGGCATGGTCATCGGCTGCGGCGGCGCTGCCGCGGTCGGCGCGGTGCTCGCCGCGGATCCGCTCGGCGCGGCGCGGTGGCAGGGCATCGCACTGGCTGTGGTCATCGCGCTGATCCTGTGTCTGCGCGGGCGTGCCTTCGCTGATCTGGTCCAGGCGTCGACGCTGATCGGGTGCGGCGCACTGGCATTGGTGGCGGTCGGTGTCGGCGTCGGTCTCGGACATACCTCCTGGCTGATGCCGATCGCCGGACTGCTGTTGGTGGTCACGACGGCCGCCGTCGGCTTCGGTGTGATCGGACCGCACACCGAGATGTCGCCGGTCACCCGTCGAGCCGGGGAAATCTTCGAGTATCTGCTGATCGTCACCATCATTCCGCTGGTGCTGTGGATTATGGATCTGTACTCGGCCGCCCGGAATCTTTGACTCGGGGTGGGTTTCGCGATGAGTGGACGCAATGCCCGACCATCCGGCGTCCGCCGGGCCGCGCGGGCGGTGTTGGTCGCCTTGTTACTGAGCCTGAGCGCCGGAATGCCGGCACCGGCGCAGGCGATCGGGCCGCCCGGCGTCGATGACGGCGCGCTGGGCCCGGCGATCGCCCTCAACGCGGGCAACCGGCCGCCCGATGAGACCGAGCAGCGCCTGATCTGTGCCGAACCGCTGCTCAGAGGCGAGGTGCCGCGCGATCCGCCACTGTCCCAACGCATTCTGGGCTTATCGTCCGCATGGCAGTTCAGTCGCGGCGCCGGACAGAAGGTCGCCGTCATCGATACCGGCGTCAACCGGCATCCGCGCTTGCCCGACCTGCAGGCCGGTGGTGACTTCGTCTCCAACTCGGATGGGACCGTCGACTGTGACGCGCACGGAACCATCGTGGCGGGCATCATCGCCGCCCGGCCGAGCCCGGACGACGGCTTCTCCGGTGTCGCGCCGGAGGCCACGGTGCTGGCGATCCGGCAGTTGAGCAACGCCTACGAGTCCAAGAACCGGGCCAGGCGCGATGAGCCGGGCACCATCTCACGCGAAGGCTACGGAACGGTGCTGACCCTGGCCGCGGCCGTGGTGCGCGCTGTCGATCTCGGTGCGACCGTGATCAACATTTCGGAAGTGGCCTGTGTGCCAGCGGGTTCGGATCCGGCCGATGGCGCGCTCGGTGCGGCGGTGAAGTACGCCTACGACCACAACGTCGTGGTGGTCGCGGCTGCCGGGAACACCGGGCAGGGCACCGCGTGCGAGACGCAGAACGAGCGATCCGGTTGGAGTGGGGTGAGCACGATCGTCACTCCGGCCTGGTACCACGCCTATGTGTTATCGGTGGCCTCCAGCGAACCCGACGGCACGGCATCGGCATTCTCCGTCAACGGGCCGTGGGTCGGTGTCGCCGCACCGGGGCGCAACATCATTTCGCTGGACAGCAAACCCGGCGGCACGGGACTGGTCGACGCGACGCAGACCTCCGACGGCAGCGGACCCATCGACGGCACCAGCTTCGCCAGCGCCTATGTATCCGGACTCGCCGCGCTGGTGCGATCCCGTTTTCCGGAACTGTCGGCGCAACAGGTGATCGACCGGATCATCAGGACCGCGCAGGCGCCCGGTACCGGGCGCAACGACCGGCTCGGCCACGGCCTCATCGATCCGTTGGCCGCGTTGACAGCTCAGCTGCCCGACAAACCGGTGAGTGCCGGGGCCGACACCGCCCGGCCCATCGCCGGCCCCACGCCGCCGCCGTATATCGATCCGGCGCCGCGTCGGGTCGCGACCATCGGTTCCATCGCGTTGCTCGCGCTCCTCGGGATCGGTTATGCGGCATCGATTCCGTTTCGGCGCGGCGGCAAGGCCAGTGTCGATCCGGCCGAAGACCAGTGACAGGACGGTAGGACATGTCAACCGAAGGATTTGTGCGTCGGCCGCGCATTGCGCCACCTCGCGCGCCCGGTGGCGAGGTCGCACTGTCCGCACCGCCGGAGATCGATCGTCCGGTTCCGGGCAACTTGCTGATGAAGTTGATGCCGCTGGTCATGGTGGTCGCCGTCGTCGGCATGATCGCGATGATGGTCATGATGGGCCGCAACCTGCTGGCCAACCCGTTCATGATGATGTTCCCGATGATGATGCTGATGTCGATGGTCGGCATGATGGCTGGCATGCGCGGGGGCGGCGGACCGAAGAAGGCCGCCGAGTTGAACGAGGAGCGCAAGGACTACTTCCGCTACCTGGACCAGGTGCGCAAGGATGTGCGCAAAACCGGTAACGCACAGCTCGACACCCTGCTGTGGAGCCATCCGGTGCCATCCGATCTGCAATCGGTGGTCGGCACCAGGCGGATGTGGGAGCGCAGGCCCAACGACCCCGATTTCGGGCATGTGCGGGTCGGTATCGGCAGCCACCGGCTGGCCACCAAATTGGCCCGCCCCGAAACCGGTCCGCTGGAAGATTTGGAACCGGTGTCGACCGTCGCCCTGCGCCGGTTCGTGCGCACCCATTCGGTGGTGCACGGGCTGCCGACCGCGATCTCGCTGCGCGCCTTCCCCGCCATCAATATCGAAGGCGAGCGTGCCGCCTCGCTCACTCTGGTACACGCGATGTTGATGGAGTTCATCGCATTTCATGGCCCGGACCATGCGGCCGTCGCCATCATCTGCGCCGACCCCGACAGTCCGGCCTGGTCCTGGGCGAAATGGATACCGCACCTGCAACATCCGGTCGATCGTGACGGGATGGGCTCGGCCAGAATGATGTACCGCTCGCTGGCCGAACTCGAAACATCCATGGCCGCGGAGTTGCTGGAGCGCGGGCGTTTCATGCGCAACGCGCAGCCGACCGCGGGCCGCATCCACTTGCTCGTGATCATCGACGACGGTTACGTCAGCGGCGGTGAGCGGATCGTCAGCGACGCCGGGCTCGACTCGGTGACGGTGCTCGATCTCACCGCCCCGCAGACGGGTCTCGCAGTGCGCCGCGGTCTGCAACTCGTGGTTACCGACGGTATGGTCGCCGCGAAATCCGCTGTGGGCGTCGAGAAATTCGCGACCGCCGATACCGTGACGATCGCCGAAGCGGAAGCTCTGGCCCGCGACCTGGCGCGATATCGGGTCGCGACCGCCGCCCAGATGGTCAGCCTCGGCGACGAGACCCGCACCGATCCGGGCCTGATGGCGCTGCTGAAGATTCCGGATGCCGCGCAGATCGACCCGTCGGTCGTCTGGCGCCCGCGCAGTGATCGGGAACGACTGCGGGTGCCGATCGGCGTCACCCCCGACGGCACACCGGTCGAGATCGACATCAAGGAGTCCGCCGAGAACGGTATGGGCCCGCACGGATTGTGCATCGGCGCAACCGGTTCCGGTAAGTCGGAGTTCCTGCGCACGCTGGTGCTCTCGATGGTGACCACCCATTCGCCGGACCTGCTGAACCTCGTGCTCGTCGACTTCAAGGGTGGTGCGACCTTCCTCGGTCTCGATTCGCTGCCGCACGTCGCCGCGGTGATCACCAACCTCGAAGAAGAACTTTCGATGGTCGACCGCATGAAGGACGCGCTGGCCGGTGAGATGAACCGCCGTCAGGAACTGCTCCGGTCGGCGGGCAACTTCGCCAATGTCACCGAGTACGAGAAGGCGCGCGCAGCAGGCGCCCAATTGGATCCGCTGCCCGCACTGTTCGTCATCGTCGACGAGTTCTCCGAATTGCTCTCCCAGAAGCCGGATTTCGCCGACCTGTTCGTGATGATCGGTCGGCTCGGGCGCTCGTTGCGAGTGCATCTGCTGCTGGCTTCCCAGCGGCTCGAGGAGAACAAGCTGCGCGGCCTCGACAGCCACCTGTCCTACCGGATCGGCCTACGCACATTCTCCGCCAACGAATCTCGCGCGGTCCTCGGCATCACCGACGCCTACCACCTGCCGAGCGTGCCGGGCTCCGCCTACCTCAAGAGCGACGCCGACGACCCCCTCCGATTCAATGCGAGCTACGTTTCGGGGGAGTATGTTTCGCCGCGCGGCACCCGTGAGGTCGACGGCCGGGTCATCGGCGGGCAATCGCCTGCGATATTCACCGCGAGCCCGGTCGATATGCCGGAGCAGGAGCGGCCCGTCGGAACTTCCGCCACCCCTCGCGGACTTCCTGAACTACCGCCGCCGCCCGGTGCGATCGAGACGCCCGCCACCCCGACGGAGGCGGTGCCCGCGACCTTGTTGAGCGTCGTCGTGGACCGTCTGCGTGGACACGGCAGGCCCGCCCACGAGGTCTGGCTGCCGCCGCTGGACGAATCTCCCTCGGTGGATATGCTGCTGCCCGATCCGGACTGGCGTTCGCCGGTCAACCGGCACGGCCAGCTGTGGATGCCGCTCGGCGTCATCGATAAGCCCTACGAACAGCGGCGCGACGTGTTGGTCGTCGACCTGTCCGCGGGCCAGGGCAATCTGGCGGTGGTCGGCGGTCCGCAGTCGGGTAAATCGACCACGCTACGCACGGTCATCATGGCCGCCGCCGCGACCCACACCCCGGAGCAGGTCCAGTTCTACTGTCTGGACTTCGGTGGCGGAACCCTGGCCGGCCTCGCGGATCTGCCGCATGTCGGATCGGTGGCTGGCCGATTGGAAGTGGATAGGGTGCGCCGCACCATCGCCGAAGTGACGACGTTGCTGCGCCAGCGCGAAGAGCGCTTCCGCGAACTCGGCATCGAGTCGATCAGCGAATTCCGCAAGCGCAAGGCACAGTTGAACCAGCTGCCGCCGCGGGAGCGCGCCGCCGACCCGCTGGCCGAGGATCTGTTCGGCGACGTATTCCTGGTCATCGACGGCTGGCCGACCATCCGCGCCGAATACGACCAGCTCGAACCCGCGCTCAACGCGGTCGCGGCACAGGGACTGTCCTACGGCATCCACCTGATGATCTCGGCGACCCGCTGGCCCGAAATCCGGCCCGCGATCAAGGATCTCATCGGCACCCGGCTCGAATTGCGCCTCGGCGATCCGGCGGATTCCGAAATGGACCGGCGCACCGCGGTACTCGTGCCCATCGGCCGCCCGGGCCGAGGTCTGACGCCGGATAAGTTGCACAGCCTGATCGCGCTGCCGCGACTGGACTCCGACTCCGACCCGCAAACCCTGTCCGACGGGATCAGCGGCGCCAAACAACAGTTCAACGAGCTCTACGGCGACCGCCACGCACCCCAGGTCCGGATGCTGCCGCTGGAGATGCCCCGCGACGATGTGCAGGCCGAAACCCGCCGCCGCGGAATCGAACTCGGCAAGACTCGGGTCGCCATCGGCCTCGGCGAATCCGAGCTCGAACCGGTGATCCTGGACTTCGACGCACAACCACACTTCATGGCCTTCGCCGACGTCGAATGCGGCAAGACCACGCTGTTGCGCAATATCGTCATGGGCCTCGCGGAGAACTCGACCTCAGAGGAAGCCAGAGTCATCCTCATCGACTATCGCCGCACCATGCTCGGCGTACTCGAAGGCGCCCAACTGGCGGGTTACTCGACCTCAGCGCAAACGTCGTTCCCGATGATCCAGGAAGTCGCGGGCTACCTGCAGAAACGCATCCCGGCCAACGACATCACCCCCCAACAACTGCGCGACCGCAGCTGGTGGACCGGCCCGGAAATCTACATCGTTGTCGACGATTACGACATGGTCGTCACCGGCGGTCGCAACCCACTCGAGCCACTGCTGGAATACCTCCCCCAAGCCCGAGACATCGGTCTGCACCTGATCATCACTCGACGCTCCGGCGGCGCCGGCCGCGCAATGTTCGATAAGGTGCTCGGCACGATGAAGGACATGTCCGTGGACGCACTGCTGATGAGTGCCCCCAAGGACGAAGGCAAGATCCTCGGCGACATCCGCTCCGCCAAACTGCCGCCGGGACGCGGAACGCTCATTTCACGTAGCCGGGAAAACGAGATGGTGCAGGTGGCGTACTTGCCGCCGCTCTGATACCGACGTCGCGATGAGAAGTCGCTTATCTGCCGCCGCTGTGCGCCTCTGGCGCCGGCTGCGGTACCGGGGTCGGCACTGGTGTCATCGGCTCGAATGCCCAGCTGTCGGAGCGGCGTTGGAACAGCGCGCGGGACGGTCCCGAGGTGGCCGGGCCCGCGATCCGGGCGAGGTGGAAGCCTTCGCCGCGGTAGTAGTCGTGCAGATCGGTATTGGTGGTCCAGGCATCGAGCCGGACCCAGTGGCGTTGTCGTTGGCGCGCAAGCGATGCGGCGTGGGCCAGTAGCCGGTGACCGATGCGCTGGCCGGCGAAGCGGAGGTCGACGATCATGTAATGGACGATCACCGCGTCGGCCAGTTCCCATGGCGACCACAGCCCCGGGGTCGAGCGGTTGTTGACGGTGATCGTCCCGGCCGGTTCCCCCGCCACCTCGGCAATCCAGGTCTCGCCCGCGTCCAGTGCTTCGCCGACCGCCTGCGCGAAGATCTCGATGGGTAGGCCGCGGGCCGTGACGGTCCACTGATCGGAGCCGCGCGCGGTGAGCCAGGCCGTGCGCTGGATCCGGAGCCGGCAGATGGTGCTGAGATCGCTCTGGGCCGCCCGGCGGATGCTATTCATGACTGCACCGTATTCATGGCGGAACGTTTTTCATGGCAGCGAGATCCCCGGCCGGTAGGAGATGCCGAGCGTGTGTCGGATCACGTTGCTGCCCGCGTCATCGCCGAGTTCATAGGCCAGCCGGTTGCGGGTGGCGATCGACCGGTGCCTGGTGGCCCTGGTGATGCGCTCGTGGTTGGCCCCGATGCGTAGATGGTCCAGCAGGATGGTGCCGGTCGCGACACCGAGCACGATGGCCTCCTCGGCGCTGGCCGGGCGGGCGACGAGCGTGTCGCGGTGTGCGGTCTCGGCATGGCCGCGGTCGGCCAGCCGGCGTGTCGTGCCCTCGGGAATATCGTGTGGCGAGTCGATGCCGGTCGCCTCCGCCAGGTCCCGTGGATAGAAACTGACCTCCCACGACCACGGCTCGTTATCCAGGAACTGGACGACTGTCCTGGCCAAGACCCAGGCATCCTCCGGCACGCCTAGCCAGTGCGCCACTTCCGGGCTCGCCGGTTCCATTTTTGCGCTGAATTCCTTGGTCGGCTCGCGATGTGCGGCACGGGCGATCTCTTCGAAAATATCGTGGGCCGACTGTGGTCGATCCGGACGAATATGGTCGGTGAGAACCGATTCCAGGACTTCCCGGTTGCGGACTATCGTGCCGCGGGAAGTAGCTGTGTAGACCAGATTTTCGGCGACCAACACCTGAATGGCATTGCGCGCGGTAGTGATCGAAACCAGCATTTGATCGGCTAGTTCGGTATGGCTGGGCAACCGATCGCCCGGATTCCACTTGCCTGCGCGGATCTCCTCGCGGAGGAGGTCTGCGATCCGGTGGTACGTCGGACCGTCCGCCATCTTGCTCCTCGGTCAGTCGTGCAGGTAACGAAGTGTACTCTTCGTGACTCCCTACGGCCCCGTAAGCCTTGACAGGTGCCTTCAGAGGTTTATTGTAATGAAGTCCTGATCCAGGTGTTGTGCGGCGATGACGGCGAGGCAACGTGGCAGGTTCGGATTCATCTACGGTTGTGATGGCTCTTCCAGGCACACTGCGGTGTGTCGATTCGACGGTGCAGTCCCTGAATTCCGGACTGGTTCCCACCTCGGATCTACTTGTTCGGGCGTGTCGTGGTCACCGAGTTGTCGGTGGTCCGCTGCTCTGGTTCGCCCGTGACCTTGCGATTCTGCACGAGAGACGGCTCGTCGGTCGCGGTGGATCCGTATCGACCGATCCGGCGACGATCCTCGAAATCGAGCGTCGCAGAAGCGAATTGGTGATGGCGATCGACGACTGGGTGGCGCGCAGCGTGCCGCAGCACCGGCTCGGCGCGACGCTACACACCGAAACCGTCGGCTCGGTCATCGACCGGATCGCGGAATCCTCGGTCCGCGCGCACCACGCGTTGATGACCCTGGCCGCCGACGACGAGCAGTTGCACGGCGCGTGGCATCATCTGGCCGAATTGGCCGATGCCTACGACGATTTGGTGCGCGATGTACTTGCGGGGCGGCGGCGACTCCCGGAGTGGTGACGACCCGGGTTGACGAGGGGCCATGGCGCCTTATCAGGTAGCCGAGGCCCCTTGCTTATTCCGAAAGCGGTGCGCGTGGTCAGCTCACCGGCGTCGGGTGCTGGGCGAGAGACGCCAGCGCCCGTCTTCGGCCTCGCGGACCAAGTCGCTGTAGGCGATCCGTAACTCGGCCAGTCGCGTCCACGCCACGTGCATATGTTCGCCGGTCAGATCATCGGTCATCAGCAGGTGAAAGGCGCGGTCGGCCGCGGCCGCGATGCGATCGATGATGTCGCCGAGTTCGGCGTCGCGGCGGCTATCGGTACCCAGCGTCAGATGCTCGGTTGCCCAGGTATTGATATTGGCAACCAATTCCGTTCGGATACAGTCGATTACGGCCGCTTGCTCGGGATGCTCGCGGGTGATGCGGTGCAACCGCACCAGATCGTGCGACCATCGGCAGACGTGTCCGCGGACCTGTTTTCCGCTCAGCGCGCACAGTAGTTCGCTGGTGCTGGGCAGTGCCGAGCCGGTATACGTATGCACCAGAGTCGGATGCCGACGGAACGTCGGGTTCCTACAGTACGCAGGCGCGTTCACAGCGGTGCGGTGAGCTCGAGGTGGATGCCGTCGGGATCGCTGAAGGATAGGATCGCGATGCCGAGCGCTGCCAGCGGGGTGACCTCGCCGTGTTCGACTCCGGCCTCGGCCAACCGGGCGGCGGTGCGGGTCAGATCGTCGACCGAGGGCACGGTGAAGCTGAGATGGTCCAGCCCGACGCGGTCGGAATCGAATGTGTCGCTCGGATCGGCCACCGGGCGTAATCCGAACAGCATTCCGTTCGTGTGGAATACGACGCCACCGTAGAACTGGGCCGGATCGGTCCGCACGTGCGGGTCCTCGGGCCGACCAGGCGATTCCACCGCGATCTCGAAACCGAGCACGTCGCGATAGAACACCTTGGAGCGGTCGATATCGGTCACGGTCAGGCGGATGTGGTGGATACCGGTGGTTTCGACGATCGTCATGTGAACTCCGTAGGGCAGGCCGGGTAAGCAGTATGAACAGTAAGCCGCTTTATCCGCGCTTCCGAGTGTCGGAAACGACATATTCAGTACTGTTTGCGACATGGATGTTGCGGTCTTTGTGCAGGACGGCGTCGCCGATCTCGGACTCACCGCCGTACTGGAGACCTTCGCCACCGCGAACGCACGGCGCGAGGAGCTCGAGTCGGCACCCGATCCATGGCGGTTGCACATCGTCGCCGACGGCGAACACGTGCGCACAGCACACGGTTTCCACGTGCAGACGACACCGATGACCGCACTGCCCGATGACGTCGGCCTGATCGTCATTCCGGCCTCGGGCGTCCTGGATGCGGACGGTCTGATCGGCTTGGTGTCCGCACCCGCGAATCGGCCGGTGCTGCAATTGATGACGCGCGCCTATGCATCCGGCGCCCATCTCGCCGCGGCCTGCACCGGCACTTTCTATCTGGCCGAGGCCGGTGTGCTGGACGGTGCGGTGGCAACGACGAGTTGGTGGCTCGGCCCGGCCTTTCGGCGCCGATATCCGCGCATCGACCTGGACGAGAGCCGAATCCTGTGCCGGGCCGATCGGCTCACCACCGCGGCGGCCACGCTCTCGCATATCGACCTCGCGCTCTCGCTGATCGCCACGCAGAGTCCGACCCTGGCCGAGTTGACCTCCCGATATCTGGTGGTCGGCGATCGCCGAACGCAGAGCGACTCCGCGATTCCCGAGGTGATCGCCCGAAATGACTCCCTGGTCGCCGCATTCGAGCGCTGGGTGCGCGACCATATCGCCGAGCAGTTCCGCATCGCCGATGCGGCGCATCGGCTCGGCGTGACCGAACGCACCCTACAGCGCGCCACGCAAGCCGAAATCGGGATGTCGCCAAGGGATTTCGTGCACGAGGTCCGGCTGCAACGCGCCACCCAGCTACTGCGCACCACGACCCTGACCGTCGACGCGATAGCGGTCAAGGTCGGCTACCTGAACGCGGGCACCCTGCGCGGACTGTTCCGCCGCCGCCGCGGACGATCCATCGCTGAGGTGCGCGCGTCCCGATTATCTTGGTGAAAAGCATGATTACGGCGTCGGTGACCACAACGAAGCGCGTGTTTCGACCGGCTTTCGCGGCCAGTCCCATGCACGTGTGGAGGCGCCGACCCGGATCGACGGGGCAAGCGCTCGGCAGCGATCAGGCACGTGGCAGGCCGGACCCACGCCGACGGGCGGCGCCCGGCGGGCGACCAGATGCCGTGGCGGCCATCGGACTCAGCCCGAGTCGCGACGGCTCGGGCACGAGACGCATCAGGAGAGCCGCGAACACGCAGCGCCGCATCCGCTGCTGGTCAGACTTGGTAGCGGCGGTGATCGATGCCGAATTCGTCGGCAACTGTCGCGGCGAGTTCGACGTACGCACGCTTGGTGGTTTTGTGCAGGCGGTGCAGATCGATCTCGGCGCCCTCGGACAGGTGCGAGTCGTACGGGATGATGTGCACCGCGCGGCAGCGCGACAGGAAGTATTCACGCAACTGCTGGATGCCGACATTCGGGGAACCCTCACGCGGCAGGTTGATCACCACGACCGCATTGCGGACCAGATGGTCGTGGCCGTGCAGGGACAACCAGTCCAGTGTCGCCGCCGCACTGCGCGCACCATCGATCGCGGCCGAGGAGATCAGCACCAGCGAATGCGCGAGGTCGAGCACGCCGCCCATGGCCGAATGCATCAGTCCGGTACCGCAGTCGGTCAGGATGATGTTGTAGAACCGCTGCAGGATGCGGGCGACCGCGCGGTACTCCTCGTCGTTGAATGCCTCCGATGCGGCCGGATCCCGTTCGCTGGCAAGCACTTCCAAGCGGCTGGTGCCCTGCGAGGTATGCCTGCGCACATCCGAATAGCGCTCGATCGTCGGATCGAGCAGGAGATCACGCACGGTGGAGCGGGTCTGCAACGGCACCCGCTGCGACAGTGTGCCGAAGTCCGGATTGGCATCGACCGCGATCACCCGGTCACCGCGGATGGAGGCGAAGATCGATCCGAGACCCATTGTCGTGGTGGTCTTTCCGACACCGCCCTTGAGCGAGAGCACCGCGATCCGATAATCACCGCGCACCGGCTGGCGGATCCGCGCGACCAATTCCTGCAGCCGCAACTCCTCCGCGGACATTCCGGGATTGATCGCGCCGCCGGACACATGGTGCACGGCCTTGCGCCACCCACTGCTCGGCGACTTCTTCGCACGCCGCAACGGCACGTCATCGAGTGAGGGCTGCGGTCCGTGCGGATGCTGCTGCGGAGGCTGTCCAGACTGATGCTGGGCACCCTGCTGATACCCGGACGGCCCATATCCTGGCCCCTGCGACCCAGCGGGCGGTTGGCCGAAGCCGGCCGGATCCCCAACGGGCCCTTGCTGTCCTGTCGGTGCGTGCCCCTGCTGCCATTGGTCCGGCTGCGCACCCGTCGGCGACTGCTGTCCCGCGGCCCGCGCCGCCGGATTCTGCCACTGCTCACCCTCCGGCGCCCGCCCGATGTGTGGCTGGCCATATCCGGGCGCGCCTTGCCGTGGTGCGTGATCGCCACCGGGCGCTTGGCCGGTATGTCCCGGGCCGCCCTGCCATGGTGCCTGGTCGCCAACTGCTTGCCCCACGGGTCCGGGCGCGCCTTGTGCTCGGTCGCCGCCGGGGGCGTGGCCCGTTGGTCCGGGTTCGCCTTGCCGCGGTGCCTGCCCCGCAGGGCCGCCCTGCCACGGTCCCTGATCCCCGGCAACTTGTTGCCCGGCGGGCACGGGTCCGCTCTGCCATGGCATCTGGTCGCTTCCGGGTGCTTGGCCCGTGGGTGCGGGTCCGCCTTGCCACGGCGCGTGGTCGCCGCCGGGGACTTGCCCGGTGGGGCTGGGTCGGCTCTGGCTCGGCGTCTGGTCGCTTCCGGGTGCTTGGCCCGTGGGTGCGGGTCCGCCTTGCCACGGCGCGTGGTCGCCGCCAGGAGCTTGTCCCGTTGGGCCGGTTCCGCTTTGCCATGGCGCTTGGTCACCGCCGGGTGCGTGCCCTATGGGGCCGCTCTGCGACGGTGCCTGGTCAGTGCTGTGCCCTCTGGGCGCAGGTCCGCCTTGCCATAGTGCTGGATCGCCGGGTGCTTGCCCCGTAGGCGCGGAGCTACTGTGCCACGGTGCGTGATCGCCACCGGGTGCTTGCCCCGTAGGCTCGGGTCCGCTCGGCCGCGCTGAGCCTGGCTGATCGCCGGCCGGTGTTTGCGCGGTGGACGGTTGCCCGTACCCAGGGCCGCTCGGCCACGACGCGGCCGGATAGCCGCTGGGTGCTTGCCCTGCCGGCCCGGGTCCGTGCTGCCATGCCGCTTGGTCGCTGCCAGGTGCCTGCCCGGTTGGGGGTTGCGCGTACCCGGGGCCGCCCTGCCCCGGCGCGGCCGGGTCGCCGCCCGGTGCTTGCTCGGTGGACGGCTGTGCATACCCAGTTCCGTCGTGCCACTGACCATTCGGTTGGTCGGTGCCCGGGGCTTGCGGTCCCGCTTCGGGTTGCGCGTACCCGGGCGCATTGTGGTCGCTGCTCTGCCCCTCGGCTACTGCGGATTGCGCTGCTCCGGTTGCGCTTCCTCGATCGCCGGGCCCATGCGGTGTCGACTGCTCGCCGGTCGGAACTTGCTGATCGCTGGCAGTATCAGTCGCCCGCGCGGCAGCATCGCCGGACCCACTCGACCCTTCGGCCGTGTCGATCTCCGTTGGCAGCCGGTGCCGTCCACCGATAGGCATCGATACGCCCGTCGTTCCGGGCACCGGGTGCGCGGCCCAACCGGGCGTAGCCAACCCACGTACCCGTTGCGCCGCATCGGAACCAGACTGCACCGTCGTCCCGGTCGGCTGCGGGGATTCGGTCGCGGTTCCCTGCGGTCCCGCGCCCAGAGGTCCCGGCTCATCGCCCGATGCCTGGGGTCCCTCCGAACCCGAACCGGCTGGATTCGGGCTATCGCGTTGCGGCCGACCGGACTCCGGCTCCCCGGCGCCGGTATGCCCTTGAAAGTCTGCTCCCTGCGGCGCGGAGGGCGGTCGCTGCAAGTCGCCGCCGAGTGCGTGCGGTGCCGACGGAGGACGCTGGAAGTCGTTACCGGGTGCCTGTGGTGCGGACGCGGGGCGACTGAACTGGCCACCCTGGCTCTGGGGTGCGGTCCCCGGGCCGGGCATCTGCCCGGAGGCCGAATCGTCGTCGGTTTGTGTCGCCCGGCTGTACTGACCGTAGTCGTGCGCCACACCAGTGCTCGCAGATGATGTTGCGCCCGAAGGGGATCCGTCCGCAGTGGGGCGGACGGCGGAATCCTGGGCGCGATCGTGTGGTGCGGGTCCGTACTCCGAGAAGGCGGTGCCGGGCACCCGTGCGGCGCCACCCGACCGTCGGGTCGGATCAACCGTCGCGGAATCGAATATCGGTGTCGCACCGGGGGATTCCGCACGATCGCCCGTTCCCGTGCCTGCGGCGGAACCCACGGCGTCGTTCGCGTCCTGCTCGGCACCGAGAGTTCGCGCCGAGCCATCCTGATCCGTGCGGGTTACCGGATTCGGTTCATCGCTCGCCGTCGCGCCTGCCGAGCCGGAGTCACCCGCTACGCCAGCAGTCGAGGGCACACCGGAGCCCGCCGAGGAGGTATCGAATTCCCCTGGTGGCGGCGGCAACTCGGGCCGCTGCCCGGTCCGCGCAGCCCCTTGCGCAGCAACGGTCTGATCCGACGTCGGCTGCTCCGGCGCGAGCCAAGGCGGTGGGCCATCGTCACCTTGCGAGACCAGCGGACGCGCGGCGTCCAACAGTTCCGCCCGGCCATCGCCGCCGTCCGAGCCGGCCCGGCTCGACTCGAGTCCGGGGCCCCCCGAGCTGTCCGTACGTCCCGCGTCTGGTCGCGAAGATGGACTGTCGATTCCGCGCGGGTCGTGCTGGCGCGGTTCATCGCTTCGTGTGGGCGGTCCGTCGATGCCATGAGAGCCCTGTGGACGGGGTTCGTCGAGTCGCGAAGGCGGGCCGTCGATTCCCTGCGGGCCGTGTGGTTGTGGTTCGTCGAGGTGAGTCGGCGGGCCATCGATACCGCGTGCGTGCGGTTCATCGAGCCGTGCCGACGGTGCGTCGATGCCGGGCGAGGTCGGCGCGTGTGGTGCGTCGAGCCGTGACGGTGGCGTGAGTTGGCCGTTGTTCGATCGGTTTTCGGTCGAAGTTGGGCCGGGTTGGTCGGGTGCCGAGGCCGCGCGGGTGTGCGGGTCCATGCCAGCCGCGTGGGGGGACGGTTGGCCTTCTTCGGTGCGTGGCGTATCGAGCCATGGCGGCGGGGCGTCGAAGTCGCCGGACGGCGGCATGCCGGGGCGCTCGGTCGTCGGCGGCTGCGGCGGTGCGGCAGGCGAATACGGTTGTGCGGCGGCCTGGTTCGGTGGCGGCGGCAGGTCGGGGCGCGACGACTGGTAGCGCACCGTCTCCTCGACGGACGCGGGCGGCGCTGCGGCCGTGGTCGGTTGGCCCGTACCTGGGTGCTGGACGGCAGGCGATTGCGTAGCGCCGAGCGGCTGGGCCGGAGACGTTTGGGTAGCGCCCGGTTGCTGATAGTTGGCAGCGGGCTGCTGAGGGTCGGAAGGGTGGAGCGGCACCAGCGGTTGCGACGGTGCCGTCGGCGGCCTGCTACTGCCGAGTGGATCGAAGCCCGCGGAGGGCTGGCGCGGATTGCGGGTCGGCAGCGGGGTGCCGCCTTGCCAACCGTTTTCCGGGCGCGGCGCACCCTGCGCGGCCTCATCCGGACGTGCATGGGGACTCGAGTCGTGCTGCGGCGGACCCTGTCGGTGTGGATCCCCTGGCTCGGGGCCGCGCTGAGGTTCTGGGCCGCGCTGGGGTTCTGGGCCGCGCTGGGGTTCTGGGCCGCGCTGGGGTTCTGGGCCGCGCTGGGGTTCTGGGCTGTGCTGGGGTTCTGGGCTGTGCTGGGGTTCGGGGCGGTGCTGGGGTTCGGGTCCGCGAAAGGCGTTCGGGCTCTGGAAACCACCTGGTCCGCTGTGCAGTTCGAAACCGGGCCCGGACAATTCACGCCCCGTCGAACCGGGGCGCTGCTCCTCGGGCTCGTCCTTATTTTTGCGGCGACCGAACCGGCGCTTGTCCCGGCGCGCGGGCTCGGGACGCTCCGTCTCCGGCGCGCGCTTGGAACGTCCACGCCGCGAAGGCGCTTCATCGATGATGTCGTCGGGTGGCAGATTCTGTACGGGCGCTTCGTAGCCGCCGGTGACATCGCTCTCGGATAGCCACGGGGGCAGCATGGGGAGGCCGTCGTTATTACGGCTCACACGTCCCCCTTGATCTGCTCGACCTTTATTCCTGGGCTCGAGGTCAGTTTACGCGACGACTCTGCACCATCACGGGTGGGGAGTAGGCCGGAATGACCGGCTTTCAAACCCCTTTCGCGAGACCTATCGGTCCCGACACACCTCTCGATACGCACGCCGCGAGGTGCCGCGATGTATGACCGCGATCACTCTGCGCGGCCGATTGCCGCGCGTCTGCTTCGGCACCGGAGTTCCGTCTCGATCCTGATCTCCGGCGGTCGCTGAGCACCCGGTAGGTGCCGACCAGCGGCGCGAAGGCACGTCCACGTCGCCTCGCCCGCCCAACGTGGTCGACGGATCAATGCCGAGGGACACCAACCCGCCACTGCCGCAACATCATTGTGCCGTACCGCGACCTGGACCCCACGATTCCGGCGGGTATCGTCAGGTGCCGGGTGAGCGCGGCCGGATCGGACGTCCCCGGCGAGGGGGCCGCTATATCCGGCGAGCAGAACTCCTTCTCCGGCGTTCCCCAACGCATCCCTGTCAGGGTGGCGACCGGGCTCCACCGCATCCCATGCGATCTGTTGCCGAGCCATCGCCATGCGAGCCAGTACGGGAGGTCGCCGCGACGGGTGTTCCGTCGGCTCTCTGCGCCGAGCGGTCGAGCCATCTGCGCGCGGCGGGCGGGGGATGCCGGACTGGCCGTCGCCGACGTGCTCCTGCTCGGTCGGGGTGGATGACGACAAAACCTCGACGGCGATCAGCGGCCGACTTCCGATCTCAGCGCCGACGGTGTCTTTCCGCTGGCGCGACGACCACGACTCCAACGCGGGGCGGCGCCGCAGCCCCGCGCACCATGACTAGGCTGGCAACTGCGGGTCCGGGCACCCGCCGCATGCGCACCGGGTGCGCAACAATAGGCGTTCGCTCCATCTGTTACCAGGGTGAATTGGCCTGCCCGCGATTGACCCGGTAAGCTTGGTCGGCGGTGCACCTACGCGCCGACTGTTTGCATGTCGCCGATCGGTCGACCGATGGGTTACATGGAATCAGATACAAGGCAATCAAACCAGGTTTGAGCGTAAACCGGGATCGCGGAGGACATGGCGAAGAAAGACGGGGCCATCGAGGTCGAGGGTCGAGTTGTCGAGCCGCTGCCCAATGCGATGTTCCGGATCGAGCTCGAGAACGGGCACAAGGTTCTCGCGCACATCAGCGGAAAGATGCGGCAGCACTACATTCGCATCCTTCCCGAGGACCGTGTGGTCGTCGAGCTTTCGCCCTACGACCTGTCGCGCGGCCGCATCGTTTACCGCTACAAGTGAATCGGGTGGGTGACTTCTGCTCGCCGAATTGATTCACCTGGCTCGCCGCCCAGCGCGGCGGCAAAGACCTCCCCAGTCTTCCGGCTGGGGAAAAACTGTGTTCACACCCGTGTGAACCGAACAAGATTGGACGGACGTGAAGGTTCAGCCGAGCGTCAAGAAGATCTGCGAGAAGTGCAAGGTGATCCGCCGTCACGGTCGGGTCATGGTGATCTGCGAGAACCTGCGCCACAAGCAGCGTCAGGGCTGAGTTCGCGGCACCAGCCGGGCACCGATCACTGATCGGCTTGGCCAACTGAAGAAGACCTCCCAGCGCCAGCGGGCACACACTGTGCCCGCGCACCCCCGGACCGGAGGCCGGGGCCCCACCAAGACGAGGGGACGGACAGGGAGCAGACCTCCGCAACGATTAAGGAACCTGCCACATGGCACGTCTCATGGGCGTCGATCTTCCGCGCGAAAAGCGCATGGAGATCGCGCTGACCTACATCTACGGCATCGGCCGTACCCGCGCCAACGAGATCCTCGAGGCGACGGGCGTCAGCCCGGACCTGCGGTCGAAGGACCTCAGCGACGAGCAGGTCACGCAGCTGCGTGACTACATCGAGGGTTCGGCCCTCAAGGTCGAGGGTGACTTGCGCCGCGAGGTGCAGGCCGACATTCGGCGCAAGATCGAGATCGGCTGCTACCAGGGTCTGCGTCACCGTCGTGGCCTGCCCGTGCGTGGCCAGCGCACCAAGACCAACGCGCGCACCCGCAAGGGCCCGAAGCGCACCGTCGCAGGCAAGAAGAAGTAGGGGATAAAGGATGCCTCCGAAGAGTCGGGCCTCCGGCCCCAAGAAGACCCAGAAAGCGCGTCGCAGGGAAAAGAAGAACGTCCCGCACGGCCACGCGCACATCAAGAGCACGTTCAACAACACGATCGTGTCGATCACCGATCCGTCCGGCAACGTCATCTCATGGGCGTCCTCGGGCCACGTCGGCTTCAAGGGTTCGCGCAAGTCGACCCCGTTCGCCGCGCAGCTCGCCGCCGAGAACGCGGCCCGCAAGGCGCAGGAGAACGGCGTCAAGAAGGTCGACGTCTTCGTCAAGGGACCGGGTTCGGGCCGCGAGACCGCGATCCGTTCGCTGCAGGCCGCCGGCCTGGAAGTCGGCACGATCTCCGATGTCACCCCGCAGCCGCACAACGGCTGCCGTCCGCCCAAGCGGCGTCGCGTCTAGCGGGAAAGGAATAACGAAAAATGGCTCGTTACACAGGCCCCATCACCCGTAAGTCGCGTCGTCTGCGCGTCGACCTTGTCGGCGGCGACCAGGCGTTCGAGCGTCGCCCGTACCCGCCCGGCCAGCACGGCCGCGCGCGGATCAAGGAGAGCGAGTACCTGCTCCAGCAGCAGGAGAAGCAGAAGGCGCGCTTCTCCTACGGCGTCATGGAGAAGCAGTTCCGCCGGTACTACGAAGAGGCCAACCGCCTCAAGGGCAAGACCGGTGACAACCTGCTCCGTCTGCTCGAGACCCGCCTCGACAACGTCGTGTACCGCGCCGGTCTGGCGCGCACCCGTCGGCAGGCTCGCCAGCTGGTCAGCCACGGTCACTTCCTGGTGAACAACCGGGCCGTGAACGTCCCCAGCTTCCGGGTGACCCAGTACGACATCATCGATGTCAAGCAGAAGTCGCTCGGCACGCTGCCGTTCCAGGTCGCGCGCGAGACCATCGGCGACCGCCCGGTTCCGGGCTGGTTGCAGGTGATCCCGGGCCGGCTGCGGGTCCTGGTGCACCAGCTCCCCGAGCGCGCCCAGATCGATGTGCCGCTGCAGGAACAGCTGATCGTCGAGTACTACTCGAAGTAGTCCTTCGGCGAGCCGTCCCCGGATACCCTGGGCGGCATGCACGCGCAGCTTCGCTGCTGGTGCGTGATCGTCTCCCCCAGCCGTAGCGACTGCTTGCAGGTCGCTCGAAAGGGTCAGCCGATCACGCACAACCCCTAAGACGTGGGCGTCAAATAGTGGGCGCCCGTACAGGAGGATGATCCTAATGCTGATTTCACAGCGTCCGACGCTGACCGAAGAGGTCGTCGCCGAGAACCGCTCGAAGTTCACCATCGAACCGCTCGAGCCGGGCTTCGGTTACACCCTCGGCAACTCGCTGCGGCGTACCCTGCTGTCCTCGATTCCGGGGGCCGCGGTTACCAGCATCCGCATCGACGGTGTCCTGCACGAGTTCACCACCGTTCCCGGTGTGAAGGAGGATGTCACCGACATCATCCTGAACCTCAAGGGGCTGGTCGTGTCCTCGGAGGAGGACGAGCCGGTCACGATGTACGTGCGCAAGCAGGGCCCGGGCACAGTCACCGCGGGTGACATCGTGCCGCCTGCCGGTGTTGTCGTGCACAACCCGGATATGCACATCGCCACCCTGAACGACAAGGGCAAGCTGGAGATCGAGCTCGTCGTCGAGCGCGGTCGCGGTTATGTCCCGGCGGTGCAGAACAAGGCGTCCGGCGCGGAAATCGGCCGGATCCCGGTGGATTCGATCTACTCGCCGGTGCTCAAGGTGACCTACAAGGTGGAGGCCACCCGTGTCGAGCAGCGCACCGACTTCGACCGTCTGATCCTGGACGTGGAGACCAAGAACTCCATCACCGCCCGGGATGCGCTCGCCTCCGCGGGCAAAACCCTGGTCGAGCTCTTCGGTCTGGCCCGTGAGCTCAATGTCGAAGCCGAAGGCATCGAGATCGGCCCCTCGCCGGCGGAGGCGGATCACATCGCCTCGTTCGGTCTGCCGATCGAGGATCTGGACCTCACCGTCCGGTCGTACAACTGCCTCAAGCGCGAGGGCGTGCACACGGTCGGCGAACTCGTCGCCCGCACCGAATCGGATCTGCTGGACATCCGCAACTTCGGCCAGAAGTCCATCGACGAGGTCAAGGTCAAGCTGCACGCGCTCGGCCTCTCGCTGAAGGACAGCCCGGCTACGTTCGATCCTTCGTCTGTGGTGGGTTACGACGCGAGCACCGGAACGTGGAGCGACAGCGGCACGTTCAGTGACACCGATGGTGGCGAGCAGGACTACGCCGAGACCGAACAGCTCTAGGCCGCCGGGGTAGGCGCCCCGGTCCCGGCCTCTTCTAAGGAGAACAAACAATGCCCAAGCCCAAGAAGGGTGCCCGCTTCGGCGGGTCGGCGTCGCACCAGAAGGCGATCTTCGCCAATCTGGCCACGGCGCTCTTCGAGCACGGTCGGATCACGACCACCGAGGCCAAGGCCAAGGCGCTGCGCCCCTACGCCGAAAAGCTGGTCACCAAGGCGAAGGCCGGCACCCTGGCCGACCGGCGCGAGGTGCTCAAGGTCATCCGCAACAAGGATGTCGTCCACGAGCTCTTCGCCTCGATCGGTCCGTCGTTCGAGGGCCGCGAGGGTGGCTACACCCGCATCATCAAGACGCTGCCCCGCAAGGGTGACAATGCGCCGATGGCGGTCATCGAGCTGGTCCGGGAGAAGACCGTGACCAACGAGGCCGATCGCGCCCGTCGCGTTGCCGCGTCCAAGAAGGCCGAGGCGCCCGTCGCCGAGACCGTGGTCGAGGAGAAGGCCGAAGAGGCCGTCGCCGAGACCGTCGAGGCCGAGGCTCCCGCTGCCGACGAGGCCGCTGAGGACAAGAAGGACGCCTGACGTTCGCGTTGGAGTTCGAACGAGCCCGCCGCCCCTGTGGGTCGGCGGGCTCGTTCGTATCCGAGACCGCAACGCTGACATCGGGTTTCGTGTGGTGCGTGGTTCCGGCCGCACCGCGCGTTCGTATCGACTAGGAGATCGCACGTGACCGAGCGCAGCGAGGGAGCCGAAAACACAGCACCGTCGGTCGCGGCGGAGCCGAGCGTTAGCGAGGCGGAGTCGTGACCGAGCGCAGCGAGGGAGCCGAAAACGCAGCACTGTCGGTCGCGGCGGAGCCGAGCGTTAGCGACGGAACCGAAGGCGCAGCTGTGACCGACGAGGATTCGGCGGATTCGGCCGTGCTGTCGATGGCGTCGAGCGAGTCCGCGCCGGCGGATTCGGCGGGCGTCCGGTGGGCCGCGGCAGCCGATGCGCGGGTGGAGTCCGAAGCCGACTCGGTCCGGGTGCGGCTCGATATCAGTTATGACGGAACCGATTTCATCGGATGGGCGCGACAGCCGGGTCTGCGCACGGTGCAGGGCGTGTTGGAAGAATCGCTGAGCAAGGTGTTCCGCGAGCCGATCCAATTGACCGTCGCGGGCCGCACCGATGCCGGTGTGCATGCCGAGGGACAGGTCGCGCATTTCGATATCGGCGCCGAACCGGATGCGACCAAGCTCATCCATCGCATGGCCCGATTTCTCCCGAAAGATGTGCGGATCAAGGATATTCGCGTCGCACCGCCCGAATTCGACGCACGCTTCTCGGCGATCCGCCGCCACTATGCGTACCGGCTGACCACCGCACCCTATGGTGCCGAGCCGCTGCAGGCTCGCAGTGTTGTCGCCTGTCGCCAGGACGTCGATCTCGAGGCCATGCGCGAAGCATCGCGAAAGTTATTGGGCCTGCACAACTTTGCCGCATTCTGCCGCCGCCGCGATGGTGCGACCACCGTGCGCGAGCTCCAGCGCTTCGATTGGGTTGTGTCCTCTGGTCGCTCTGCAGGCTCTGCTCAGGGCGAAGGTGATCTGCTCACCGCCTACGTCAGCGCGGATGCGTTCTGCTGGTCCATGGTGCGCAGCCTCGTGGGTGCGGTGCTCGCGGTGGGGGAGGGGCGTCGCACACCCGACTGGGTCGCCGCGCTTTTGCAGGAAACCGAGCGCTCGAGTTCGGTCACCGTGGCGCCCGCGCATGGTCTGAGTCTCATCGCTGTCGACTATCCGGACGATGCCGGCCTTGCCGCGCGTAATGCCCAAACCCGCGAAATGCGTACTGTCCCAACCGAAGGCTGCTGCGGCGGCTGATCTTCCTTGGGCGCTCCCGCACCGTGAATCGGCGGGCGCGGGGCGGTGCGGGAGCATGACCCCACCGATCTAGCCGGACGAACCCGCCTCGATCGTCCGCGGCTGGCTGGAACCGGAGATTTCGATGCGGCGCGGCTTGGCCTTCTCGGCGATCGGAAGCGTCACGGAGAGCACGCCGTTGTTGTAGGTCGCGCTGATGTTGTCGGCATCGACATTGTCGCCGAGGCTGAGTTGGCGCATATAGGTGCCGGCGAAGCGCTCGGACGCAATCCATTGGACGCCTTCATCACTCGGCAGGCTGCGCTGTGCGCGCAGGGTGAGGGTGCCGTTGTCGACGCTCACATCCACCGAGCCGGGGTCAACACCGGGCAGGTCGGCGTTGAGTACGTAATGATCGCCTGTCTTGAACAGATCCATCGGCATGAATCGTGGCGCGCGAGTCGTCCCGACGGATTCGCCGAGCAGTTGGCGGGCAACGGTGTCGATGTCATGGAATGGATCGAACCGGAGCACAGCAATCACCTCCATTTCACTAGAGGACGCCTGCCGCGGCGACAGGCGCCGGAAGCTGTGCACCATCCAAGCTAGCACTCTGAGATTGAGAGTGCTAACCCGTTATGTTCAGGTTTCGACCCTGATTCCCAGGTCGGAATACGAACGATGCCAGCGAGGTTGGCTCGAAACATGGTGATGGAAGATCTCGGACGGTTCGGTGTCTGGCGTGGTCACCAGGGGTTCACCCCGGAGGACGCGCAGGAGCTGGAACAACTCGGCTACGGCACGCTGTGGCTCGGTGCGTCACCGCCCGCCGACCTGCCCGAAATCGAGCCGCTGCTCGAAGCGACGGACTCGATCACCGTGGCGACCAGCATCGTGAACATCTGGACGGCGCCCGCGAAGCAGGTCGCGGAGTCGTTCCACCGGATCGACGCGCGCTTTCCGGGCCGATTCCTGCTCGGCGTAGGTGCGGGCCACCCCGAACACCAGGGCGAGTACCGCAAGCCCTACGACGCGCTGGTCGAATACTTCGACGAACTGGATACCGCGGGTGTCCCCAAGGAGCGCCGCGCCCTCGCCGCCCTCGGTCCGCGCGTGCTGCGGCTGGCGGCGGAGCGGTCCGCCGGCGCGCTGCCCTATCTCGTCACCCCCGAACACACCGCCCGCGCCCGCGCCGTGCTCGGCGAGGGTGTGCTGCTGGCCACCGAACACAAGGTGGTCCTCGACGAAGACCCGGTCCGGGCCCGCACCACCGCCCGCCCACGGGTCGAGTTCTACCTCGACCTCCAGAACTACGTCAGCAACCTCCGCCGCCTCGGCTTCACCGACGACGACCTGACCAAACCCGGCAGCGACCGTCTCATCGACGCCCTGGTAGCCCACGGCGACGCGGATTCGATCGTTGATCGGCTCTCGGAGCACCTGACCGCAGGCGCCGATCACATCGTGCTCCAAGTCCTCGCCGACGAAGCCGCCACTTTGCGCACGCTGGCGCCACTGCTTGCGAAATAGTCCTGCGCGGGCGGAATCGGCCCGAGTTATCGGCCGATCGCCCGGTAGGGCCTGTTGAAGCGGGTCGAGCAGACGCCGGGCGTCGGTTCCGGACGGGATGAACATCGGTTTCCCGATTCGCTCGCGAGGTTCCGGCCGTAACCGACGGCAATCGTCCTAAGACAGCGTTAGAAAGGGCGCCCTGCGCTTCCATCCGTGCTGTGACTGCGCACACACTGATCTCCGACCGGTGCAAGGCCGCGTCGAAGAAGGAGATCTTGTGACTACGACACAACCTGTCAGCGAGCGCCGGGTGGTCGCGAATGTATTGCGCGGATCCATCGGCAATCTCGTCGAGTGGTACGACTGGTATGTCTATGCCGCATTCAGCGTGTATTTTGCGAAGTCGTTCTTTCCGAAGGGCGATTCGACCGCGCAATTGCTATCCACCGCCGCGGTTTTCGCGGTCGGCTTCCTCATGCGGCCGCTCGGCGGTTGGGCGCTCGGCCGCTACGCCGACAGGTTCGGCCGCCGCTCGGCGCTGACCCTGTCGGTGACGGTGATGGCGGCGGGTTCGCTGCTCATCGCGGTCACGCCCGGATACCAGACGATCGGAATCGCCGCGCCGGTACTGCTTTTGCTGGCCCGACTATTGCAGGGCCTTTCGGTCGGTGGCGAATACGCAACCAGCGCAACGTATTTGTCCGAGGTGGCCTCGACGGGTAAGCGCGGATTCTATTCGAGTTTCCAGTACGTCACGCTGGTCGCGGGCCAGTTGGTGGCGCTCGGCGTGCAGATCATCCTGCAGCAGTTCCTGAACAATGCTCAGATGAACAACTGGGGCTGGCGCATTCCGTTCCTAATCGGTGCGGCAGCCGCGTTGGTCGTGATGTGGCTGCGGCGCAGCATGGACGAATCCGAACACTTCGAAGCCGAGGTCGAGGCCGAGCGTGCTCCGGCCGCGAAGCGCGCCGATGCGAAACAGCCTGACCGCGGTTCGCTGCGGATGCTGCTGCAGTACCCGCGGGAATGTCTGCTGGTGATCGGGCTGACGCTCGGCGGCACCGTCGCGTTCTACACCTACACGACGTACATGCAGAAATTCATGATCAATACCTCCGGCATCTCGAAGTCGACGGTCTCGTGGATCAACTTCATCGCGCTGCTGGTCTTCGTGGTGTTGCAGCCGCTGGCCGGCGCACTGTCCGACCGCGTCGGACGCCGCAAGCTGCTGATCTTCTTCGGCGTCGCGGGCACCCTGTTCACCGTGCCGATCATGAGTGTGCTCGCGCATACCAAGAATCCGATCGCCGCCTGGGCGCTGATGATGGGCGCTCTGGTCATCATCACCGGCTACACCTCGATCAATGCCATTGTGAAGGCCGAGCTGTTCCCGACCAAGATCCGCGCGCTCGGCGTCGGCCTGCCGTATGCGCTGACCGTCGCGATCTTCGGCGGTACGGCCGAAACCATCGCGCTGTCGCTGAAGCAGGCGAACCATGAATCGCTGTATTTCTGGTACGTCGCCGGGTGCATCGGAATCTCGCTGCTGACCTACTGGTTCATGCGGGAGACCTCGACCGGATCCGCCATCGATGCCGACACCGCTGCCGCGGACGATATCTCGCTCACCAAGGCGAATACCTCGGCCACCGGGACGGGCCGTGTCCGCGCTCGACCCTGACGGCCCGACCGCACACGTCGCTCCACTGCTGTGCGAGGATCGGCGTGTGCGGCTTGCGGTGGTCGAGGACGATGACGGTGTAGGCGATGCGCTGGTAGAGGCGCTCAACGCCCGCGGTTATCAGGCCGACCGCAAGCGCCGCGGCGCCGATCTGCTCATCGCGCACCGCGGTTATGACGTGGTCATCCTGGATCTCGGATTGCCCGATGGTGACGGTCTGCAGGTACTGCGCCAACTGCGCGAGGTGAGCTCCGTGCCGGTGCTGATCCTGACCGCGCGCAGCGACGAACGCTCGATCGTGCGCGGACTGCGCGGCGGCGCGGACGACTATTTGGTGAAGCCGCCGCGGATCGCGGAATTGATGGCCCGGTTGGAGAATGTGGTGCGGCGCGCGGCCGCAGGATCGCAACCGGAGCGGGCCGAGGTGGTCACCGGGGATGTGCGGGTCGACCTTGCGGCCCGGGTCGTCGAGGTGGCCGGGCGGCCGATCGCATTGACCCAGAAGGAATTCGAATTGGTCGAGGCACTGGTTGAGCGGCCCGGTGCCGCGGTCAGCCGCCAGCAGTTGATGGATCGGATCTGGGGTGATGCGTTCGTCGCGGTATCGCGCTCACTGGATGTGCACATGACTGGACTCCGTGCGAAATTGGACCGACCTGGGCTGATTACGACGATTCGCGGCTACGGTTACCGCTGGGGCCAGTGATCGTGCCGGTCCGACGGACACCGGATGGCGTCTGAGCACATTGCCGGTGCCCTGTGGCAGACTGCCGTCTATCCGGGGCACCGACACCGTCGCGGGTCCGGGCGTCGAAGCGCAAGCTCTGGCGACCGATGTCCGTGCACGTCGACGGCGCTGGCCCACGCGCTGGTGCGGGTGAAACCAGCCCGGAGGAAGCGGAAACCGAGGTGCGCGGTCTCGTGATGCGCACGGAGGACATCCGAGAAAGACGCTGTCCGGAAATGCCGAAAGGGTTCCAGACATGCTGTAACAGGAGCGGAGCCCGGGCATGCGCAGACGACTACTCGTCGCGCTGACGGTATTCGCTGCGATTGCGGTATTCGCCTTCGCGGTACCGCTTTCGCTGACCTTCGCGACCAGCCGCACCAAGGAATTCATGGCCGATCGCTCCGGCGATGCCGACCGGTTCGCCAGCCTCGCCAATGCCGCGGTGGCCGAGGGGGACAGCCGGGTATTGGCCGACGAGGCCGAGCGCTATCACGATCTCTACGGGGAAAACGTGCTTGTGGTCGATGCCCGCGGTGCACGGACGGTGAATGCGGGTGTGGACGCGACCGCCGACCCTGTCGCGGCCGCCGTTGCCGCGGCACGCCGCAATCAGCGGCCCCAGCCGGTCTATCGGCTGACCCCGTGGAGTGGCCCTACGGTGCTGATCGCCCGGCCCGTCGGTACCGGGGTGCAGGTCAACGGTGCGGTGGTGATCGAGGCATCCACCGCTCGCGCCCGGCGTGATATCGCCGGTGCCTGGGCGGTGATCGCGGTCGGAGCGGTGCTGGCCATGGTGGTATTCACCATGCTGGCGCTGAGTCTGGCACGCTGGGTGCTGCGTCCGCTGGCGGCACTGTCACAGGCGGTCGCCGAATTGACCGCGACCCTGCCGAAGCCGCGCGCCGAGGCCGCCGCGCACGTCTCGATCGCGCGCCACTACGGCGGGCCGCCGGAGATGCGGGCGGTCGCGGAATCCTTCGATGCCATGGCATTGGCCGTCGCCGATTCCGCGGATGCGCAACGTCAGCTTGTCGCCGATACCGCGCATGCCATGCGAAATCCTCTCGCCGCCTTGATGATTCGTCTCGACTCGCTGGAGTCCGGCATTCCGGAGAGCGCGGTGGCCACCTTCCGCGGCGCGGGTGCGGAGGTCGAACGGCTGACCGCACTGCTCGATGGCCTGCTGAGTTTGGCGGTCGCGGAGACGCCCGCCGCCTTCGAGGCCGCGCGCTCCTCATCCGACCCCGAAAACTATTGCGACGCGGTACAAGTGGCTGCCGATCGGGTCGACGCCTGGTACTCCGCCTACGAGAATGCCGGACAGGACTTGCGGGTGCAATCGCAGGTGGCCGAGGCCGACACCGCGGTCTCCGCCGATGCACTCGCCCAGATTCTCGATGTGCCGCTGAGCAATTCGTGCAGCTATGCCGGACCCGACACGAAAACCGTGATCGTGGTGGATGCCGAACCGGGCTGGGTGACGGTGACCGTCTGTGACAATGGCTCCGGTGTCGAGCCCGCGGAGATCGATAAGCTGACCACCCGGTTCTTCCGCGGCTCCGGTGCGTCGTCCGGCGGTTCGGGGCTCGGCCTGCCGATCGCGGCGGCATTGGCCCAGGCGCGTGGGGGCACCTTGTCCGTGCGCCCCGTGCAGCCACACGGTCTCGCGATCCAGATCCGGCTGCCGCAGGCGGTGCGGTCGTGATGCGGCGGCGGAAGTTCCTGGCGCTCACCGTCTTCGGGGTCGCGGCCGGTGCCGTTGGCTGTGCTGGCAGTCCGGAGCGGGTGCGAGTGGCCTCGGGCGAGGTCGGCGGCTTCTATCAAGCATTCGCGGAACTGCTCGCGACGGTGGCCGCGGAGGTGGGGACGGTCCGGATCGATCCGGTGACGACGAGCGGGTCCCAGGAGAATCTGGCGATGTTGGCGAACGGCCAGGTGGATGCCGCGCTGACGCTGGCGGATTCGTTGCAGAGTGAGCGGGCTCCGATGGTGGCGCTCGGTCGGGTCTACGAGAACTATCTGCAGTTGGTCGTGCGGTCGGACGCGCCGATTCAGCAGGTCACCGATTTGCGCGGGACCCGAGTCAATCTGGGGGCCGCGGGATCCGGCGCGGCGGTGACCGGTGAGCGGCTGCTCTGGGCAGCGGGGGTGAATCCCGTTTCGGATGTGGATGTTTCGCATCGACCACTGCGCGATGCGGTGGCGGGTGTGGAATCCGGTGAGTTGGATGCGCTGCTATGGGCCGGCGGTGTACCGACCGACGCACTCGATGTGCCGCGGTTGCGGCTGGTGGAACTCGGCGAGTTGGCCGCGCCGATGCGGGAACGCTTCGGACATCTCTACGATTTGGTCGAGATTCCCGCCGACGCCTATGCCAGCGGGCGTTCGGTCCGCACGGTCGGCGTCGCGAATCTGCTGCTCGCCACCCCGACCATGTCCGATGCCGCGGCCGGGGCGATCGTCGATCTGCTGGTTTCCTGTGCGGACCGGCTGGTGCCCGCCGAGGCGGCGGGCACCCAGTTCCTCGATACCCGCTCGCTCATCGGAACCGATTCCATCCCGTTGCATCCGGGTGCGGCGGCGGTGTACCGACGGCGACACGGTTGAGCGTCAGGAACGCACCAGGCGAGCGATGGCGTCGGTGGCCTCTTTGATCTTGGCATCGGCCTCGGGACCACCGGCGACCGCCGCGTCCACCACGCAGTGGCTGATGTGGTCCTCCAACAGCCCCATCGCAACGGCCTGCAGTGCCTTGGTCATCGCGGAGACCTGGGTGAGGATATCGATGCAGTACTTCTCTTCCTCGACCATGCGCTGCAGGCCGCGGGCCTGGCCCTCGATCCGGCGCAGGCGCTTGAGGTAGTCGTCCTTGGCGGTGATGTAGCCGTGGCCGGCATGGTCGTGCGCGGCATGGTCGTGGGTGGTGCCCGCCGAGTCACTGCCCGGCACGGGCGCGATGTCATTGTGCGACGGGGTGGGTGTCACCGACTGTCTCCTCGCTGCTCGCCAGCCGGGTTCGCACCGGCCCGATTAATACCCCCCTAGGGTACAGTTTCGCGCGGGGGTTGTCAGGTTACGGCGCTTTGCGCCGCGTCGGCCACCGGTATTCGGCGCTGCCGTGGCCAACGCGATGCTGCCGACCACCGGCGCGCCGGTGATCCTCTGCATCGGCACGACCGATTCATCGAGCAAAAAGCCACGACGAGTTCCAGCGGCAGCCAGACCCGCACGTGGTGCTCGGCGAGCGCAGTGTCGACAGTACTGAACAGCATCGGTAGCAGGCCGGTCAGGCTAACCGCCCAGGCGGTCGCGGCGGCACGGAAAGGCTCGGAGCCGAGCAGTACGACGGTGCTCAGCGAATCCGAGGGCCGCTCCTACAGCGATCACCAACTCAGGTCGTGTGAACGAGGGGTGATTGGCGGATGCGGACCCGTCTGGTCGGGTATCGGGGACGAGCGAGAGAATCGGTGCATGAGTTCAGATGTTCGGCCCGCGCTCGCCGTGATCGGTGGTAGTGGCTTCTACGATTTCTTCGACAGCGAGGCGACCACCGTCGAGGTCGAGACGCCCTACGGCAAGCCGAGCGCGCCGATCGCGGTCGGCGAGGTCGAGGGCCGTGCGGTGGCCTTCTTGCCCCGACATGGCAAACAGCACGAATTCGCGCCGCATACGCTGCCTTATCAGGCCAATATGTGGGCGCTGCGTTCGATCGGGGTGCGGCGGATCTTCGCGCCGTGCGCGGTCGGCAGCCTGCGCGCGGACTGGGGCCCGGGGACCGTGGCGGTGCCGGATCAGCTGGTCGACCGAACTTCGGGCCGTCCGCAGACCTACTTCGACGGCGGTGGCGTGCACATCTCCTTCGCCGACCCGTACTGCGACGAACTGCGTGCCGCGGCAACGAAATCCGCGACGGATGCGCTGCCGATGAAAGCCACGGGCACCATGGTTGTGGTGCAGGGCCCGCGCTTCTCCACCCGGGCCGAGAGCCGCTGGTTCGCGGCACAGGGCTGGGAACTGGTCAATATGACCGGACATCCCGAGGCGGTGCTCGCCCGTGAACTCGAAATGTGCTATGCCGCAGTCGCTTTGGTGACCGATCTGGATGCCGGTCTGGAGGAGGGCGACGGTGTGCACGCGGTCGACGTCTTCGCCGAATTCAAGAAGAACCTGGGGCCGTTCAAGGACCTCATCCGGCGCTCGGTTTCGGCGGTCACCGCAACCGACACCTGCGACCGGTGCCGTGTTCATGCGGGAGTGTCGCTGCCGTTCGAACTACCGTGAGTTCGTGCGGTCAGTGGCCGATATGTGAGTCGATGGGAAGCGGAGCCGAACGCGGGGTGCGGATGCGATGAGAGTATTGGTCACCGGGGCAGCCGGGTTCATCGGGACGCGGTTGGGGCTGGCGTTGGCCGCGGCCGGGCACGAGGTGGTCGGGGTCGATCTACTCGGGCCGGATGTGGAAGTGCCGGATGCGGTTTCGCGGGTGGACGTGCGCGATGCCGATGCGCTCGAACCATTGCTGCGTGGCATCGACACGGTTTGCCATCTCGCCGCCGTCACCTCCGCACCCGAATCGGCGGTGTTCGCCGCGCACAATGATCTCGGGACCGCCGCGCTGCTCGATGCGATGGGACGGGCGAAGGTGCGTCATCTGGTGCTCGCCTCGTCCATCGTGGTGTACGGCGAGGGGCGCTATCGCGGGATGAACAGTGGGCCGTTCTATCCCGGATTGCGGCGGCGGGCCGATCTGGATCGCGGCATGTTCGACCACTTGGCGCCGCGCACCGGGGAGTTGCTCACCTGGGAGCCGGTCACCGAGGACGCGCCGCTGCGTCCGCGCGGCTTTTACGGCGCCAGCAAGCTGGCGCAGGAAAACTACGCGCTCGCTTGGGGTTTGGCCACCGGCGCGGCCGTCACGGCATTGCGCTACCACAACGGCTACGGCGCGGGTGCGCGCGGCGGCTTCATCGGAAACTTCCTCACCGCACTGGATCAGGGCCGCCCGCCGTTGGTCGGCGAGGACGGTGGGCAGGTCAGGGATGTGGTGCACGTCGACGACATCGTGGCCGCCACCGTGGCCGCCGTCGACCGCCGCCCACCCGGCTTCGTCCCCCTGAACATCGCCTCCGGCCACCCCATCACCATGTGGGAAGTCGCCTCGATCATGGCCAAAGCCCGCGGCGGCCCGGCCCCCGTCGTAACCGGCAATTATCACCTCGCCGACGCTCGCCACTTGGCCGCCGACCCCGAACGAGCCAGGCGCACACTGGGTTTCATTGCCCGGATCGCACCAGCCCGGGGCCTCGCCGAACTTGCCGCCCCAGCGGTCGAGATCACCACACCGCAACGAGAATCCGCCCCATTACATGTCCGCGTTGCCGCGCCTCCGACCACACCGGACCCGCATGCAGAGCCTCGGCCCGCGGCACCGTCCGAACCCCATCCCGACGCTGCAAACGTGAATCCGGCTACGCCCCGACCGCAGCCCACGATCGAGAGTGCCGGGTCGAATGTGAAGACGCCTCCGTCCCAACCCGAGCTCGCGACACCGGAGGCTGGTGCGGGCTCGCCGTTGTGAGGGCGCATCTCGTCCCGAGTAGGCGGCGCCGGCGGTTGAGCCGCCTCGCCGGACGTGATGGAGTCCATCATGCGCAATCACCGAGCCGAGCGTCGAGGCGATCCGCGAATGAATCGAGAGAGCATCGCACCCGCATCGACCGTACCGTCGGCATCCAGAGTTAGGCTCGCGCAGTGGATACTCCGCTTCGGCTAGAGGTCATCGTGGCCAGCACACGCCCGCAGCGATTCGCCCCGGTGGTCGCCGACTGGTTCCTGCGCACGGTCCGCGCCACTCCCGAATTCGACACCGGCGTCATCGATCTCCTCACCACCCCACTGCCCACCGATCTCACTGTCACCGCCGAGGTCGCGGCCTACCGCGAGCGTGTGGCCGCCGCCGACGCCTTCGTCGCCATCACCTCCGAGTACAACCACGGCTACCCGGCGTCCCTGAAAACCGCCTTCGACAACGCGAAACACGAATGGCGTGCCAAACCCATCGGCTTCGTCTCCTACGGCGGCCTCTCCGGCGGTCTGCGCGCCGTCGAACAACTCCGTCAGGTGGTCGCCGAAATCCACATGGTCTCGATCCGCGAAACCGTCAGCTTCCATCAGGCCAAAAAGCAGTTCGACGAATCGGGCAATACCCAGGACGGCGCCGCCATCGACGCCGCAGGTCGCCTGATCCGGCAATTAGCCTGGTGGGCAAGAACTCTCCGCACCGCCCGCAGCGCAGACCCCTACCCAGGCTGACCAGCCAGCCGACCCGGTTGTTCCGACCGCGCAGAGCCGGAGCGCACATGCCACAAAGGTGTCTCGCGCTGGCGCCCCTCCGGCGCTCGTGCCCCGGTCGACCCAACAGCCCGGCACACGGTGGGGCCGCCCGGCTCTGCCGCACTCGAGGTGCCTGCGACCGGCCGTTCAGCCACAGTCCGGCGCAACGAAACCGACCGCTACTGCGGACTTTCCGCCATAGCCCTGCGCCCCCGCGGATGCCCGATATACGTCGCCTCGCGCGGAATCGACACCAGCGTCAGATCGACCTGAGCGGTCCCGGTCCGCAGCACCACATGGTTGCCGATGGCCCCCGGCTGGTGGATCGACAGGTCCGGACGGGTCGCGGGCCAGCCCATCGGATCTCCGGTCACATAGATGGTCGTGACACCGGCGTGCGGCGCGGGTGCCAGCACACCATCGACCACGGTCGCGGTGAACCCGGCATCGGATTGATGCGTCTCCACCGCGATCTGCAGCCGCTCCGGATTCCCGATGGTGGTCACCAAGTTCTCCCAGGCATGCGCCCGATCGGTGCGGACCAGGATGCGTTCGCCGACCGCCAACGCGCGGAACACCAACTGCTGAGCCAGGTATAGCTCACCGGCCAGATACACCGTCGAGATACCGGTACCGACAATGCGTACCGCGACACCCTGCCCCTCGTCATCCGACCCGATCAGCTGACCGCATCCGGACGACGGCAGATGCAGTGCGTTGATCACATCGATCGGGTACTCGGTCACCGGGACGGCGTGGTCCAGATCCGGAATGGCCAGCGGCAGATGCGCGAGCAGACCGTCGCGCTGCCGTCCGTTCATCGAGATCAAGCCCTTGAGTTTGGTGCGCTCCGGCAGTTCTCGTGCGGTCAGCCGCCAAGCCGCGCCGATGCTCACCGAGTCGGCCGAACTACCGGGACGCAGCCGCACCGCGACGGTCGTACCGCGCGACGGCGCGACCCACAGCTGCGAGAGCAGATCCGAACCGAGCCGCTTCGGGTCGACGGCGCTACCGATATTCACACTGTTGCCGATTTCGGCGTAGCGCCAGCGATGGGTCAGCGTGCGCGGATCGAAGCCCTGCGTGACCTGCAGAACCGCCTTGCGGATCTCGGGTGCGGTGAGGATGCGGGCGCTGCAGTCGGCGTCCTCGAGGGTTCGCATAATGCGTTGTGTCGCAATGGTTACCGTGCGTGAGGCGCCCTCATTGCCGCCACCGCGCCGGGCCGCGGCCTCCGGGCACGCGATCGCGTCGAAGCTGATGGCGAGCCACACATTCCGGTGCGCGGTCGCGGGCAGCGGACCGAGCAGCGATTCGTAGATCTGGCCCGCGGGCGTACCGGAGCGGCTGCGGTGACCGTGACTGATGATGTCGATACCGCTGAGCAGAATGTCGTGCTGGTTCAGGCATTTCGCCAATTCCGGCAGCGGCAGCAGATGCGAGGCGTGCACTGTGGTGCGGGCGATCCGGGTCAGCCCGCCCCTGGGCGCTTGCACCTCGACGACCGTGACGACCCGGCTGCCTTCCCAGTACAGGCCGAGCGAGCGACCGTCCGGGCCGCGGAAGTCGACGGTATCCCCGAGCTGGTAATCGCCGTGGGTGACATAGCGCCACCAGGTGGCGATCCAATCCATGATGGTGCGCTTGGCAACCGGGATCAGTGGCAGCAGTCCTACAACCAGCGCGACGCCCAACGCGGGCCAGGCGCCGAGCCCGAAGAACAGGGCGAGCAGTCCGGCAATGAGCCCGATCACCTGCGCGATAAGCAGATTCGGCAGTGAGATGCGCCCGAGCAGCGGGCGTGGTCCCGCGCCGGCTTGTTCGGCCATCGTCGTCCCCCAAGTACCCGGTATCGGCCGTATCGCAGCGGCCGAGCTGAACAATAGTCCTCGGGAACTGTACTGTGTTCCGCGAACGCGAGCATTGTTCGGGGAGGGAAAAATGCCTTCAAAACCCACCACACGCTGGCAGGTGAGCGGTTACCGCTTCCTGGTCCGCCGGATGGAACACGCACTGGTCCGCCGGGATGTGCGCATGCTGCACGATCCGATGCGCTCCCAGTCCCGTGCCTACGCGGCCGGTTTGATCATGGCCATCGTGGTGCTGGCCGGTTGTGGTGTGCTCGCGCTGCTGCGTCCGCAGGACAAGATCGGCACCAACAAGATCCTGATCGGCAAGGAATCCGGCGCCGTCTACGTGATGATCAACGATGTGGTGCATCCGACGCTGAACCTCGCCTCGGCCCGGTTGGCCGCGGGATCGCCGGAAAAGGCTGTCATCGTCAAGGAATCCGAGGTCGGCAAGAAGGCGCGCGGCCAGCTGATCGGCATTCCGGGCGCACCCTCCTCGCTGCATTTCGACAAGGACGGCAAGGGCCGAGCTTGGACAGTGTGCGACACCCTCCAGCTCGACGGCAGCAACAAGGCCACCACTTCGGTACTGATCGGCGACGTCGAACTCGGAGCCAAGGCATCGGCGATGACCTCGACCAATGCCTTGTTCGTGAAGGGGAAGGACGCCAACTACCTCATTTACGACAACAAGCGCGCCCGGATCGACATGAACAGCAACGCCGTGACCGAAGCGTTGGGCATTCGCAGCATGTCGCCGCGGCCGATCAGTGAAGGTCTGCTCAACGCGATTCCCGAGGTACAGCGGATCGAGGTGCCGCACATCGACGATCGCGGTGGGCGTCCCAGCTACCCGATAGGTGACCACAGGATCGGCGAAGTGGTGCAAGAGCCCGGGAGCAAGCAGTTCTACGTGGTGCTTCACGATGGCAGACAGGAGATCTCCCAGCTGACCGCGAACATCATCCTCAACTCTGACCCGGACGCGGGCCGCAATCCCACAATCACCCCGGTCGAGAAGACCAATTCGCCTGTGGCGACGCCCCTACCGGTGAAGGACTATCCGGCCAACGCGCCATCGCTCGTATCGATAAAAGATCGGCCGATCAGCTGTCTGTCGTGGAAGCCGATCGCTGCCGTCGAGGGCGGTGGTGGCAATCATGCTGAGCTTTCGGTGATTACCGGCGTGAGCCTGCCGATGCCGGACGCCGCTCGCCTGGTGCCGCTGGCCCAGGCCGACGGTGACGGCCCAAACGTGGATTCGGTGTACTTCAAACCCGGTTCGGGCGCATTCGTACAGAGCACCGGCATTGAGACGGACAGCCAGCGCAAGGATAGCCTGTTCTATGTCGCCGACACCGGCGTCCGGTACGGCATCAAGGATGCCGAGGCAGTCAAAGCGCTCGGCATGGATTCGGATTCGGGAGTGAAGCAGCCGGAACCGGCTCCATGGCCCATCGTCGGCTTGCTCGCCTCCGGCCCGAGCCTCGGCCGCCAGGACGCGATGGTCGCCCACGACGGCGTCGCACCGGACGCCAACCCTGCGAAAGACCTTGTGAAAAGCCAGAACTGAATGGACCGCAGCGGGGTTCCGCACCGCCTACCGGCTTGACGACATTGGCGTCAGGGTCCCATCACCCGTTGCCGCACCGGAGCAGTAGTCGGTGCCCGGCCTCGAAATCGCCTGTTGCGTAGCAGAACTGAGTACCAGCCAGTGCTGCTGGGGCACATGTCATCTCAGCGGCCGTCGTCGAGAAGACGGGCGGCGGTGTTCATCTCGGCTGGTGATCCGGATCGGACGACGTGACAAACGCAGTGCGCAGAGCGGCGACTTCAGCGTGCAGCGCGCGGATCTCGTCGATCAGGACACTCACTTCGCGGTCGGTCGCCTCGGTGACGGCCTCGACATTCTTCAGCTGATCCATCACCCAGCTGGTCGTGGTACCGATGGCGAAACTGATCAAGCCGATACCGAGCGTCATCAGGATCAGCGCGATCAGGCGGCCGTGCACGGTCACCGGATACACATCGCCGTAGCCGACCGTGGTCACCGACACCATGGACCACCACAGGGCATCGCCGAAGTTGTGGATCTTGCTGTCGGGTGCGCCGTATTCGGCGTCGAAGAACGCCAGACTGCACAGCAGCAGCGTGAGTGCCGAACTCGTGCCGACGAATATCGCGAGCCGGGCGCGGGTCACCTGGTTGCGGTTGAGTTGGTCGAGCACCAACAGGGCCGCCCGCAATAGCCGCACCGGACGGAACGGCGGCAACAGCACGATCAACAGCTCCAACGGATGTGTGCGCACGAACCGCCAGCGGTCGGTGGACAGCCAGGTCCGGATGCCGAAGTCTGCGGCGAATACCAGCCAGATCATGATGTCGACCCATTGAAGCCAGGCATCGAGTCGCGGTGACGCTCCGGTATCCAGTACATGCCAGGCGTAGACACAGATGAAGAGCACGGCGAGCACCAGCATCGGGATGGCGGTCGCGCGTTCCCAGGCTTGTCTGCGGCTTGGTTGTCCGCCGTCGTGTTGTGCTACGTGCATGGGAACTACCTGTATCGATCGGGTGGGACACCCCTATGTGCCGCCGTTTGCCACGAAGACGCTACATATCATCGGAGCTGACCATGAACCTGCGTCGGATCGGGAACAACGCGAGGTAGCCGAGGATCAATGCCGACTCGGCGTACATCCTGCCGTCCGCGGAAGCGTGTCGGGCTGAGTGCATCGTGGTTCGAGTACCTGGACGGTCCTCACCGATGAGCTGAGCCCGTTCTGTGTGGCTCGAGTTCCCGAACGACATTCTGTGATGCAGCTCACGAAATATTAATGTCGTTGTGTTGGAACCAGATCCGTAACTCAAGCGTCGAATCATATTGAAGGGGGAAGATCAGGAACTCTTCAGTGCGCCGTCTTCGATGGCGGCGCGCTTCTCTGGTGCTGCACGTGCGAACTGGAGAAAGGCTGCGCTGCAACGTATTCAGTGGCGCAGTTCGGGACTAGCAAGTGGGGAGATCAACTTGTACATCAAGCGACTGATCGCAGGGAGTGTCATCGCAACGGCACTGTCTACGGGGATCGCCGCGCCACATGCGATGGCGGCACCGGTGAGCGAACCTGCGACGAGTGTGTTGTTCGCGGCTCCTTCGGACTCCTTGGTGGCTCTGGGGGATGTGCGGGCGGGTAAGCCGCAGAATGCGGAACTGTCGAAGGAAGAACAAGAAGCCGTCGACAGCAAGAACGCGGGCAAGCCTTACGATCAGGCGGCCTACAACCGGGCCATGCAGAAGATCAAGCAGGCGGAGAAATACGATGGATGCCGAAACAAGCAGAAGCGAAAGAGTTGCTGAGTGATGATCGCGAAATATCACTCCTTCCACTTCTCTCAGGCCAACCCGCAGGGCGAGGGGCAAGCCAACGTGCCGAATCTTCTTCGGACGGTCGCTGATAGCCTTGAAGAGTTGGGCGATGTGTCGGTAAGTGATCTCGTTCTCCATTCCGAGACGACGGCCGATGGAGAGTGGCCGTCGATCACCGTCTACTACCAGGAACGGGATTGATTCGGCTTCATGAGGTCGAGCCGAGGATCGGTCTGATCGACACGGGAAACTGATCAGTTCGACGCTCGCTGGTTGATCGAGGCAGGTGCTTCGAACAAGCACCTGCCTCGATACTGATCAACAGCGCTTGGGAATCACGTGCACCGCGTCCGATGGTGCTGCGGGTGATCCTGACTGTCCGCCGATCGGTGCCAGCGGTCGCTGGTTCGCGTTTGATCGAGTGTGGCACTACGCTGAAATTCGTTTGGGCAGAGCAGGTTTGGCTAGCGGGGATTCATAGGGGATGGCAACGATCCTCAATGGACTTGTCAGGTAGGGCGGGAGTGAGAAGTTGACGGCAATCGATGTCGCCGGTATCCGCGGTATCAGCTCGGATCTGAAATCCTCGGCAGAAATCGTGTTCGACCAGGCGGTAGCCGCGAAATCCGCTGCCACCGATGTTGATACATCAGGGGCTGGTCGAGACTATCGGAAATGGGGTGACCGGGTCGCTCGGGCATGCGTCGATGTCGCGGGTGTATTGGCGACATACAGTCAGTGCGTCACCAACTGCTCAACCGCGCTGGAGGTCGCGGCCTCGGCGTACGAACAGCAGGATCAGGCGACAGCGAACGAGGTCGCCGCAGTCGAGGCGGGGATTCCGACATGATCGGTACCACGAACGGTCTGAAGGCGGACCCGATCCTTGACCGTGGGCTGCCAAGCCTGCGATATTTTCAGGCATTTCTCCCGCAGTACGGACGATGGACGGGTGTGAAACCCCTTGGGCACGACACCGCTTCACTGTTCGAGTTGTACGACGCGCAGCGTGAGATGGACCTCACCGGGTTGAGCGCGTTCGCGAGTGCCCTGCGTGGTGCCGTGGACGCAAGCCGCGACGAAGTCCAGATCCAATGTAACCGATTCCGGCAGGTTGGCATCGCCTGGCCCGAAGGCGCTGGGGTCAATGCTCTGCAGCTGTTCGAGAGTGTTGGTAGCCGTGCCGGCTCGGATCTTGAACAACTCACAGATCTGGTCGAAGCGATCGAAAGCGCGACGGCCAACTTGCTCGGCGTTGTCGGTCACAAGGCCGATGTCGGTGCGAGCGCGTTTACGCCTCAAGCTGTCGACGGTAGGTCCGCTGACGAAGTTGAACAGATAATCAAATATGCCCGTGGCGATTTCGGTCTGGCTGAAGACCTTGAAGCACGACAAGCCATGGTGCGCAACATATTGCCCAGCTTCCCGCAGGACGGAGATCCCGAGCAGTATTGCGCGGCCTGGCTGAACGAAGTGTTCGTATCCGCCATTGATGGCAAGGTCGGTGAGTTCGTCACATTGTGCCAAGACACCGACATCGCCGTATGCGGCTTCTACGAACAGCTTCTTGCCGTGTTCGACGCTGTCGACCAGTCGCCGTACTCGACCGTGCAGGGTTTGGAGACAATGTCGCAGGGCCAGAATCCGGCCCAGACGTCGGATGCCGGTTCGAGTTCGCTCGATCTTCTGGCTGGTAGCAAGCTCAATACCGAGTCCGAGTCGCCCGACGGGGACAGCGAAGGGGCCGACGAAGACTCCAACAGCAACACTCCGAGCAGAATCGCCGGTGATGAAGATCCGGAGGAAACTATCGGTGCCGAAGTCGATAAGACCGAAGACGACGGATTTATGGGCAATGGTTCTGACGACGGGACCAGGGAAGATGAGTCCGAAGATGATGGGTCCGAGGACGATGGGTCCGAGACCGCAGAAAGTACCTCAGCCATCGCGCAGGCCAAAGAGCAGGCGGAGTTGATTCAGGCGCAAGCTGCTGCTGCCACTGAAGTTGTCGGCACGATTGACGCCGCGATCCAGGCCGTAGGGTCTGCGGTCGACGTAGGTTCCAGCGTTGTCGAGACCGCTTCGAGCACAGTGTCCAGCATCATCGAAAACCTGAGTAGTGGAGTAGATCTGGTCGACCAGATTGTCGAAGCCGCGTCCCCGGACAGTTCCGATGGTGGGGATGGAGACGCTGGTGAGGATGCGGACGTTGGCGAGGGCAAAGACGCCGGCGAGGACGAGGACACCGGCGAGGACGAAGACACTGACGAGGACTCGGTGACCGATACAGAATCGACCGAGCAGACTCGGAACGTAACTCCCGTGTCCACAATTCCCACTCCGACAGGAGATTCGCTTCCCTCGCCCCTTGAACCATCGTCAAGTGTCGGTGTAATGCCCAATGTGACTGCAAATCCGTCGTCTTCGTGGGCTATGGCGCCGGCAGGGGGCACGCCTAACTGGCCAGGTGACGGCGGCTCCGGAAACCGCCACGGCGACAACCGGAAGTTCGGAGGTCGATAATGAGCTGGCGAACTGAAATGGACCATGCCCGCAGTACCCATTCTGCGGCGATGAATAATGTTGAACGCCGAATCCAGCAGATCGACAGCGACGCCGCCGCGCGGTCGCAGCGTCTCGCGAGCCGCGTCGCTCGGCGAGGTATTTTACCTTCATCGTCGAAGGAAGGATCGCACTACGCAACAGCCGAATTCGGTTTCTCTCGTGCATCGTGGCCAGTTCGTTGGACGAGTGGGACGATCGACCGGTGACGTCACCCCATCGGATGGTTAGGACGTGCGCCCGCCGATAAATCGGTACCTACAGCCTCGACGGTGCGGCCGCCCATGTTCGGTTTCTGGTGAGCGCTCAAGTTTGTCGTGGCGCCGGCGGGTCCCGTCATCGCCACGGCTGGGTCACCGCGACGTTGATCGCGCTGCGGCCACACCCACCATCCCGTGGCCTGCGACATCAACTGCAAACGGATCGAACACAACCCGGCTCTAAAACTGGGCGGACTTTATCGGTGACTCGCCAATACCATGGCGGCGGTGCTTGCCTTAATAGTAAGGCTGGTCGGCTGCCACCCGGTCGATCGCGATCGGGTGCCGTCCAGGATCAGATAGGCGTGCCCGTCGTTCTTCGGCTGCTGCAGCGCCGATCTCAGCTTCGCACGCGTGCCGCAAATAGCTCCGCCGTTTCGGTGATGTAGCGCCAGGCAGTCGTCGTCGAGACGTCGAACCCGGCCCCGATGTCGGCATAAGTTTCGGCTTTGCACAGATGGGCCAGCACGAGCAGGGCTTGGCGGCCCGGGTCGAGCTTGCGCCAGGCCAGCCCTATCGCGCGGCGGTGCCGGCGGATCAGCCCAGCGACGAAGTGGAGGGTCTGGCATGACAACGGCAGCGCGGAACGGTAGAAGAACAACGGAAGCCCTTGGTGTACAGCATGTCTTGGTCAACAGCCGTCTTACCAAGGGTTTCCTCGTGTCAGGTGAAGGCATCGCCGCCTCGCCAGTTTCATTGCCCACCAACAACATCCAGTCAGGATGAAAAGGGCTCGATGTGTCAGACTTGTTCTACCCAATGTGATGCAAGACACATTATTTAGTTCCGTTGTAGTGGAACCAGATTCGTAGATATTGCGTCGAATCATATTGAAGGGAAGCAAAGTTGGATGCGGTTGGTGTGCCATGCATGTCGCTGGTGGGTGTGCGGCTGGTTTGTCGACAACTCCTGATGCAGAGGAATGCACTACAACACATCCGAAGTGCGGCTCGGAGCGAGTAATAAGGAGGGATCTCGTGAGGCTATCGTCACTTCAGATCAGTCGTCGGCGCAGGTCGATGATCCGCTCGAGCTGTTGGGATCCGTTGTCGGAGACGGTGCGTCGGCACCGCTGCCAGCGCGATCCCGAGGCATTGCAGATCCTTCGTGTGCCGACTCGGCCCCTCTATGCGGATCCCGGTTCAAGCGGCTGACGCGGAGGCTGTCGTGCTTGGAAACGGTGAATCCGGATTCATCCGGACGCAATCGACCTCAAGCAGTTGACATAACTAGAGACCTCGGGTTGGGGAGCTGGCACTCCCCAACCCCAGGAAGCCGCACCTCAATGCGGTCTGTTCACAGTCCACAACTTACAAAGGAACCTCGTATGAATCTCATTCGCAAGTCGATCGCTGCCGGTCTGATCATACTTGCATCGGGTGCCGTCGGATTGCTGTCGCCGCAGTTGGCGTTGGCCGATGTGCCCGCGAGTCAGATGACCTCAGTGGAGCTCGTTAGTAAGGGTAGCTGTGCGGCGAGCGACAGTCTTGGAGACATCGCCGATGCGTTTATTTCTAAGTGTCGAAAGGGGTCTATTCGGAGAGAGTTCCCCGGAGAATTGTTGCAGTCGTCGCTGGGTGACATAAAGAACGGAGGGAGCGCTGTCCACAAGAAGGCATGGAAGTTGTTGAATGACAGCCGGTTCAAAAAGTAGCGAGGAGGCTCATGGTGGAAAGAAGTCTGTTTGTTGCCGTTGTTGTATATCAATCGACTTCGGACGCTCCTGATTATCGCAGCTTGTATCAGGAAGATTTCGTTTTGATACATTCTGAATCTGAGGAGATGGCTCGTCAGCGCGCTTTGGAAATTGCAAAAGAGCAGGAGTGTGTCTATCGTAATGAAAAGGGTGAGAATATCACAGTCGCTTTTAAGTGTCTCGTTGATGTTAGTCCGGCGATAGATGATGAACTTTCCAATGATGCTGTTTTGTATACGCGCCATTTCAGAGACTATGAATCCTATCGCCGAATGGAACCGCTCCTGGATGATAATCCACTGTAGCGCGACGGTATATCAGTGGCGCGCGATTGTCTTGACGCCGTTGTGACGATGTAGCGGCCGGTTAGGAGGCTGCGTATGTCGGTGACCAATTGTGAACGCCAGGAAAGTGTTCAGAATTCAACGCAACCCGATAATTGGTTGAAGGCGCATGCTACGTCTGACCTGCAAAATATTAGTAACAGAGAGGGAAGTTTCTATGAAGAATGTCAAGGTTAAGGCTGTTGCCGCATTGTTTGTCGGATCATTGGCAATGATCGGCGGAATTAGTGCGGTTGGATCCGGAGTTGCGCAAGCGCACCCGGGGTCAATAACCGGACACGAGGTGTACGACTCTGATTCGGAGTGTTACCAAGATCTCCGCTCCCATCGTGAAACTAGGGAGTGGGAGTGCACCAGGCGATCGGACGGGAAATATGGGTTGGATGGCAAGACGCATGCCCAGTAATTAGAGAAGTCGGGTCTCGGTGAAGAGAGAATGAACATCACGAAGAAGGTTGTTGCTTCGTTGGCCGTATCCATGGCAGCATTCGGAACACTCGGGATGATCGGTGCCGGGGGTGCGTCTGCTGGTGCTCCTGACGTGCGGTTCGTGGCCGGCCCAATGGATACCGTGTACCCATCGAAGTCGGAATGTGAAAAGCACATCCCGAGGCGAAAGCAGGCTTCGGATCCCAGGTACACGTGCGAGGGTTCCGGCAATCATTGGGTAATCGGATCCTGGAGCAATTAAGTTGGTATAGCAACACTCAAGGGTCTCAGCAAGCTTGCTTGCTGAGACCCTTGGCGTCGTGATGATTTGTGCTACATATCGTCTGAAGTAACCCCGAACCTGCGTCGAATCGGGAACGACGCGAGATAACCGAGGATCAGCGCCGCAGCGATAACACCAGTGCCGATGAGCGCGACGTTGCGTGCCAGGTTGGTCGGCGGCGGTGGTGGTACCGGCACCGCGAGCTGCTGGCTCTTGGCCGGGCTCGGGCGCTTGGGCGGTAGCTCGGTCGGTACCTCGTTGGTCAACGCGCCGATCGGGTCCACCGTGCCGTATCCGATGTACGGGTTCCAGCCGTCGGCGGGTGCGTGGGCGGTCGCTTCCAGCCGTTTGATCACTTCTGGTGCGCGCAGTTCCGGAAAGCGGGCGCGGACGAGCGCGGCCACACCGGAAACATAGGGAGCGGCGAAGCTGGTGCCCTGCAACTTATTTGGTGTGTTCTCTCTTCCGATGGTGGCGTTCGTGGTGCCGGTGCCGTTCGCATCGAGAGAGACGATGTCCTCGCCGGGTGCGGCGATGCCTACCCACGGTCCGGGCACTGTAAAGCTTGACGGCGCACCGTACTGATCGATGGACCCAACGGTGAGGACGTATTCGTCATAACGCGGTGGTGTGACATTGGTGGACAGATTTTTCCATAGATCAGCGTTCGGATTGAGCGGATCAAAATCGGGATTGCCCGCTGAGCACTTGTCGTCCTTGTTGCCGGCAGCGACGACCACTACGACGTCTCGTTCCAGCGTGGCATAGCGCAGCGCGGCGCCGAGCGGCCCATCATTGGGTGTGACGGAGCCTGGCACGCATGCGACGAGCGAAATATTGATAATCGATGCACCCAGGTCTGCCGCGCGTCGGACCGCGGAGGCGAGTGCCTCGATCCTGCCGTATCCCTGTGGTGGATCCTCAGGGCGCTGTTCTTCTGACTTGCCCGCCACCTGGAACATCTTGCTGGTCTGCCGGATGGAGAGGAGCCGCGCATCTGGCGCCACACCGGAGAAACCTTGGCCATCAACTTGTTTGGCCGCGATGATGCCGGCAACGGCGGTGCCGTGCGCATCGCAGTCGCTGAGTCCGTCGCCGGGATTGGCGACATAGTCACCCCCGGCCTCGAGATCGGGCAGGCGCGGGTGTTTCGCTACCCCGGTATCGATGACCGCGACGAGCTGTCCGGCGCCACGCGAAAATTCCCAGGCACGGGGCAGATTGAGCGAGAGCTGCGGTGGCGGGGTCGCCGGGCCGTCCCCACCGGACTGCGTGCTCACACAGGGGTTGTTCGCCTTCTGCTCCGTCTTGTCCGGAGGCACGGCTGGATCACCGGACGGCAGCAAGGCTGGGTTGACGGGAGCCGGGCGGTCGGCATGTGCAACGCTCTGGCCGAGTCCGAATGAAGAGTACAGCCCCAGTGTCACCACCGTCGCGGCGGCGCGCAAGCTCGCCTTCACAGCCCGCGAACCAGCGAGTAGAGCGAGGCCACCCAGAACACCAGCGGCAGCACGGCGGCCACGAATGCGTACTCGAGCAATTCGATGCCACGGCGCATCGGCGGTGTCGCGGACTGATTCGGAATGATGATGCCGAGAATCAGGGCGGCGACCAGCACCACCATCGCCGCCCCGAAGACGGCCAGCGGCTGTTCCATACCGATGGCGACGCCGACCATCATGATCAGCACGATCGCCGCGCCGCCCGCGATCAGCACCACGGCCTGTTCCGCACCCGCGTAGGTCCGGCTGCGGAACATCAGCACCACTGCGGTCACCAGTGCCAGTGCGATACCGGGCCAATACGGATCCGCGGCACCAGGGTCGGTAGCCGACAACGCACCCGCTACCGAGACCAGCGTGGTCGCCGAGACGAGTCCGGCCAGGTACATGCGCGCCCGCTCCGATTTCACCCGCAGCACTTCCATGGTCGGCAGCGCGCGGTGATCGTCCGGATCGTCCTCGGTCGGGTCGATCGGGGTGCCGGGGGAGGGCACCGGCGGCAGCGGCAGCTTGGCGAGCAGCATCGAAATCCGTGGTGCGAGCGAAAGACCCGTGAGTCCGAGCGCGGCGAGGACGGCGCCGACGGCCTTCTCCGGCTGGTCGGTCAGCATGCCGACCAGCGCGGCCGGTACCGCGTACACCGCGAGCGTGGCCGCGCCGATGAACAGCGCGAGTCCGACGCCGGTGACGCGCCAGGCGAGAACCGCTGTCGCGCCGACCAATACCGAACCGAGCAGCAGATGCGCCCAGCCGTAATCGTCGGGCACATAAAGCATTCCGGCGGTGAACGCGGCGGGCAGCGCACAGCCGCCGAGCACCAGCGCTGTCGAGGCATCGCCGTACATCCGGCTGAGCACCATGCCCGCGACCACGAGCAGAATCGCCACGGTCAACGCGACCGAACCGCTCACCCAGCCCGGCAGCGCGTCTTTGGACAGCAGCAGACCGAGGCAGCCGACGATCATGGTGAGCGCGGCGAGCACCGAACCGGTGATCCGGGCGACCTTCGGCGTCCAGCTGCGGTAGTGATCGGCATCGGCGATCGCGACGTTGTACATGATGTCGTCGAACAGCGGCGTCGGCGCGGTGTGCGAGGCGCTCTCCAGCATGAGCAGCTCGCCGTCGCGCACGCCGTGCTCACCGAGGCTCAGCGAATTGGAGAAGGGGGGATGGCCGATTCGGGCCAGCACCCATTCGGCGGGTTCGAAGCGTTCGCCCTCATTGTCGAAATCGTTGGTCCGACTGTGTTGAGCGACCATATCGACGACACTCGGAATCACCAGCGCGACCGGCACATCGACCGGAATCGCCATATCCACCTGGGTGTGCTTCGCGAGAATCGTGACCCGGGCGAGGTCGGGCGCACGGACGATGCCGCGCGAGGATTCTTCGTCGATGTGGTCAAGTCGCGCGTGCGTCAAGCTTCCCCCAACTCGGTCTCTACCTCGTATTTCCGCGTCCCGTGCGCGAGGGGGCCGAGCTTGCGAACCCACCGTTCGGGCAGCAGAATGCTGGTCGAACTGTACGACATGTCAGCTGTGCGCTCTACACTGAGGCCGAAAAGGCGCAGCTTGCGAAGAGGGGGATCTCGTCCGATGAGTACCGTCCGGTTCCAGCGGCGTGCGCGTCGCGAGATGCCACGCACGCCCGGTGGCGAGGTCACGCTGCAGCCGCCGCCCGAAATCCCAAGGGTGACACCGGGCAGCCTGGTATCGAAGCTGATGCCGGTCGTGATGGTCGTCGGCATGGTCGGCATGATGGCGCTGCTGTTCACCCAGGGCGGCGGTATCGCGTCGAACCCGATGAGCATGATGTTCCCGATGATGATGGTCGTCTCCATGGTCGGCATGTTCGCCGGTCAGGGCAGCGGCAAGGGGCAGAAGGCGGCCGAGGCGAACGAGGACCGCAAGGACTATCTGCGCTACCTCGACCAGGTCCGCAAGGACGTCGACCAGACCGCCGCCCAGCAGCGCTCCTCGGTCGAGTGGAGCCATCCGGAACCGACGCTGATCTGGATGTTGGCCGGTACCAGCCGCATGTGGGAACGTCGCGCCGGGGACAAGGACTTCTGCCACGCCCGCATCGGCACCGGCGGGCAGCGTCTGGCCACCCGCCTGGTCGCGCCGGAGACCGGTCCGGTCGAGGAATTGGAGCCGATCGCCGCGGTCTCGCTGCGCCGCTTCGTGCGCGCACATTCCACGGTGCCCGATCTGCCGACCGCGATCGCGGTCAAGGGCTTCGCGACCATCGCGCTCGACGGCGACCGGGCCGAGGCCCGCGATATGACTCGCGCAATGCTGTTGCAGCTGTGCATGTTCCAGGCGCCGGACCAGGTGCTCATCGCCCTCGTCTGCGGCCCGGACACCGCCCGCGAATGGGAGTGGACCAAGTGGCTGCCGCACACCCAGCATCCGGACACGCAGGACGGTATCGGCACCCAGCGCATGTTCTACGGCTCGATTCGCGAGGCTACCGCCGGCCTGCATCCGTTGCTGGCCAACCGCGTTCGCTACTCCCGCAACCAGCCCGCCAACGCCAACCTGGTGCATATCGTCATTGTCGTCGACGGCGGCCTGCTGGAGGCCGAAGAAGACCACCTTCGCGAATCCGGTTACGAAGGCGTGACCATTATCGACTTGTGCGGCTACGCACCGCGTTTGGCGGTTTCGCGCGGTATCAAGATGGTCGTGGAGAATGGTGAATGCGTCGGTCGCGGCGCCACCGGCAACCAGGAGCGTTTCGCGCTGATCGACCAGATCAGCCCGGAGCAGGCCCAACAGGTCGCGCGTCGACTCGCGCCGTATCGCGCCGCGACCCAGCGCAGCAGCGATGTGGAAAACGATGACGCCGAAGTGATCTCGACCTGGACCCAGCTGATGAAACTCGGCGATATCGGTACGTTCAACCCCGAACATGCCTGGCGTCCGCGTTACGGCCGCGAGCGGCTGCGCGTGCCCTTCGGTGTCGGCGCGGATGGTGCGCCCATCGAACTCGATATCAAGGAAGCCGCCGAAAGCGGTATGGGCCCGCACGGATTGTGCATCGGCGCAACCGGTTCCGGTAAGTCGGAGTTCCTGCGCACCCTGGTGCTCAGTCTGCTGGCGACGCATTCGCCGGACCAGCTGAACCTGGTGCTGGTCGACTTCAAGGGCGGCGCGACCTTCCTCGGGCTGGACGGTGTTCCGCACGTCGCGGCCGTCATTACCAACCTGGAAGAGGAAGCCGACCTCGTCGACCGTATGCGCGACGCCCTGGCCGGCGAAATGAATCGCCGCCAGGAAGTGCTGCGTCAGGCGGGCAACTTCGCCAATGTCTCCGAATACGAGAAGGCGCGGGCCGCGGGCGCCGATCTGGACCCGTTGCCCGCACTGTTCGTGGTGCTCGACGAGTTCTCCGAATTGCTCACCCAGCATCCGGATTTCGCCGAACTGTTCGTGATGATCGGCCGCCTCGGCCGCTCGCTGCACGTGCACCTGCTGCTGGCCTCGCAGCGCCTCGAGGAAGGCAAGCTGAAGGGTCTGGAGAGTCACCTCTCCTACCGCATCGGTCTGAAGACGTTCTCCGCCAACGAATCCCGCCAGGTCCTCGGTGTTCCCGACGCGTACAACCTGCCCGGAATCCCCGGCGGTGGCTACCTCAAATCCGACTCCGGTGAGATCCAGCGCTTCCAGGCTGCCTACGTCTCCGGCCCCTACGTCGGCGGCGGCTCCCAGCGCGAGGTCACCCAGGCCGGTGTCGCGGGCGGCGAAATCGACATCAAGGCACGCCCTTTCACCGCAACCCACGTCGACTTCCGCGCGATCGACCGCGTCCCGCTGCCATCGGAGGCGTCGCACGATCCGGAGCCACAGTCCGAAGACGGCGAACAGATCTCCAACCTGAACATGCTGGCCTCCCGCATCCAGGGCCACGGCCGCCCGGCCCACGAGATCTGGCTCCCGCCCCTGGACGAGGCCCCCACCCTCGACCAGCTCATCCCGCGCAGCGTGCTCACCGGCGAATACTCCGCCGTCGCCACCCTGCGCGCGCCCATGGGCATCGTCGACCGCCCCTATGACCAGCGCCGTGACCCCTTCGTCGTGGACCTGTCGGGCTCACGCGGCAATGTCGCGATTGTCGGCGGCCCGCAGTCGGGTAAGTCGACGGCCCTGCGCACCATGATCATGGCCTTGTCGCTCACCCACACCGCCGAACAGGTGCAGTTCTACTGCCTCGACTTCGGTGGTGGCACCCTGGCCAGTCTCGAAGGCCTGCCGCACGTGGGTTCGGTGGCCAGCCGCCTGGATGAGGACAAGGTCCGCCGCACCATTGCCGAAATGACCACGGTCGTCCGTCAACGCGAGGGACGGTTCCGGCAACTCGGCATCGAATCGATGACCGAATTCCGCCGCTTGCGCGCCATGGACCCGGCCAGCAGTCCGGCCGCAGCCGGTGCTCACGAGGATCCATTCGGCGATGTCTTCCTGGTGATCGACGGCTTCAGCTCGGTCCGCCAAGACTTCGACCCGCTCGAACAGCCGATCATGAACCTTGCGGTACAGGGCCTTTCCTATGGCGTACACGTCGTCATCGCCCTCAACCGCTGGGCCGAGGCCCGCCCCGCCCTGAAAGACCAGATCGGCACCCGGATCGAACTCCGCCTCGGTGACCCCATGGACTCCGACCTCGGCCGCAAGTTCGCTTCGCTTGTGCCGCAGGGGCGTCCGGGGCGTGGTATGACGCCCGAGTGCCTGCACATGCTGACCGGTCTGCCGCGCATCGATGGCAGCGCGGATCAGGACAACCTCGGCCAAGCCGTCGCTGAGGCGGTGGCGACCATCGCCCGCCTGACCCCGGGCCGCCACGCACCCGCGGCCCGGATGCTGCCGGAAATGCTGCCGCGCGAGCAGTTGCTGCAGCTCGCGGGCAATTGGCCCTCGCAGGTCGATCCGGAAGCCAAGTGCATGCGAATTCCGCTCGGTATCAACGAATCCGAGCTGGCTCCGGTCTACCTCGACTTCAACGAGAGCCCGCACTTCATCGTCCTCGGTGATACCGAAAGCGGTAAGACGACCTTGCTCCGGTCGATCATCGAGAGCATCGCGGCCTCGAATACACCGGATCAGGCGCGTTTCATCCTCGGCGACTACCGACGATCAATGCTGGGACTCGTGCCCGACGGGTACCTCGCCGGATACGGTTCCACCGCACCGCAGTTCACCCAGAACATGACCGATCTCGCCGCCTATGTCGCGCAGCGGACACCGGGACCCGATGTCACGCCACAGCAGTTGCGCGACCGCTCGTGGTGGCGCGGTCCGGAGCTCTATGTCATCGTCGACGACTATGACCTGGTCGCGTCTTCCAGCGGCAACCCGGTATCGGTACTGGTCGACCACCTGCCGCATGCGCGTGACCTCGGTTTCCACGTGATCATCGCGCGCCGTTCCGGTGGTGCCAGCCGGGCCATGTACGAAGCGACGGTCGCGCGCATGAAGGATCTCGGTTCGGCCGCACTGGTCATGAGCTGCAATAAGGACGAGGGCGTGCTCTTCGGTACCACCCGACCCGGTATCAAACCGCCTGGGCGAGGCACCTACGTCACGCGCAATACCGAGGGCCTGATTCAGCTGGCCTGGATGCCGCCGGCCGAGTAATGCCGAACGTCGATCTGGTGGTGACCGACGCCCGCATATGGGCGCGCGGTCCGGCCACCCATTGGGATGTGCCGCCCTCGGTGGTGCTCGGCAGCAACGGGGATCTCGTTGTCGGCGAGCCACTTACGCCGCCGACGCAGGTCAGCTCCGCCGTCCAGTACGTCGCGGCGGATCGGATCGCCTTGCTGCCGCGCGTGCCGAGCGTCGCCGAGGTGATGGCGTCGGTGGTCGGGACCGTCATGCGCAACCTCGGTGTCCCGGTGCCATGTGCGCAGATCACCGTCGTCTGCCCGACCGAATGGGGTGCTCGTCGGCGAGCGATATTTGCCGAGGCGGCGCGCCGCTTCACCGCGGATGTGGTGTTCGAGGACATGGCAATTCGCGCGGTCGTCGCCGATGTCCGCACCGCTCGTAGTCGCCGCACGCTCGTCTTGGAGTTCGGCCCGCTCTCGACCACCGTGACCGCCGTGGTGCGCAGCCACGAGGGCATTCACATCGAATCATGTGAGCACGAACCGAATCTCGCGGTTGCCGATATCGAACCGGAGTCGACTGCCTCCTACGATCTGTGCGAACTCATCGATCGCGTGCTCGCGGGTGAGCCCGCCGATATTGCTCAGGCCGTTGGGGTTTCCGATCCGGCGAAGCTGGACCTGATCCGGTCGGGTGTGCAACAGGTCTGCACCCAGGCGATCGAAGTACGTCCGATCGCGGGCGCGGATCTGGTGCGTAGGCCACAGCAGGAACCGGAATATCAACCCGAAGTCGCCCCGCTGCCGACCACTGAGTGGATGCAGTCGCTGCGTCAGCGGGCCGCGGCCATGCAGCCACCCGGTCGAAATACCAAGGCCTATGCGATCGCTGGTATCGCCGGAGCGCTGGTGGTCGCCGCGGTTGCGGTCGGTGCGGTCGTCGCATCAGGCGGCTCGGACGACAAACCCGAAGTTGCGGCACCGAGCCCATCAGCGGTCGCAGGCACGACCGCACAGTCGCCGGTCACCCAGCCGCCGACGACCTCGAAGTCATCATCGGAAACCGCTGGACGCGTACGCTTTCAGATCCCATCAGGTTGGCGCCTGACGCAGGCCGTCGACCCCACCAAATCGCGGATCGACCTCGTCCCGTCGGACGGAGCCCGTGCCCGCATTACGCTGATCCAGACCCCGGTCGCCCCGGGCGCCGGATACGAGCAGGTCGCCGCCAATCTCGAAACTCAGATGAAGCAGCAGCCGAACGGCAAGCTGAGCGATCTGAAGCACGACGTGGTCTTCGGCGGTAAGTCCGGGCTCGCCTACACCGAACAGCCAGGCGACGGTTCAACGGTGAGCTGGCATGTGCTGGTAGAGCACGGACTTCAGGTCAGCACCGGATGCCAGTACCTCGGTGGCACCGACTCGATCAAACAACCCTGCGAGCAGTTCGCGGCCTCGCTACAGGTCAATCCCTGAACGATATTGTCCCAGTATGGTTTCGCTGCACTCGGTGCATAAACAATTCGAGCCCCCGGCACAATCGCTGAGGGCTCGAATTTGTCCGAGTTCGAACTCAGAAGATGTTCGACAGCGCGACGTCGGTGCCCTGCAGCTCCGAGTTGCCCTTGTCGACAAGTGAACCGGCGCCCTGCAGGGTGACGTTCAGCTGGGTGGTCATCTGGTTCCAGTTGGTCTGGAACTGGCCGAAAGCCTCATTCGCGGCACCGGAACCGTAGACGCTGATGTACTCTTCGACCTTCTTGTGGAAGGCCTCGAGGTCCTGCTGGATGCCCTCGGCGCGGCGGATGAGTGTCCTGGCACCCTCGGCAACGCCGTCGAACTGGGCGGAGATGGTCTGGCTCATGGTTCAGTCTCCTTAGCGTGTAGGTCGGGATGATCAGACGGCGGGCAGGTCCAGGCTGGAGACCTGGGCATTGACTTTGCTGGAGAATTCGTCGTCCTGGTCCTGGAACGAGGTGCCCATCTTGACGAGCTTCTCGGCGGTCTCCGCCAGCTTGTCGTTCATCTTGTCGGCCTGGTAGTAGTAGCGCTCCATGAACGCGTTGAACGCGTCACGGGCCGCACCCTGCCAGTTGGCGCCGTTGGTCATGTTGTCTTCGTCGGTCTTCAGCTGCCTGATGGCGGCCATCAGGCTGTCGTGCTGCTCCTGGAACTCCTTGGCCTTCTGGCGGATAAGTTCGGGACTCGCTTCGAGCTTGCCGGTGTTAGCCACTGTGGCTCCTCCTGGTTCTACTGATGGTCAAACGTTGCAGGTGCCAGCTGACCTGTTCATATGGTTGGACGCTTCATAGGCGCGATCGGTTCCATCCAGTTCTCGGAAAACCTGATGGGCTCCTGTGCGTCCGGTCGCCTGCGCGTTATCCGACTGGTGCACCGTGAATGGAGGCTGCATGAACTCCCCCTGGACATCTCGTACCGCGGTGCCGCAACAACGGTCGCTGCCGGCGTTCCCCTCCTTCCCCCTTCGCTCGCTTTTCCACCTGAACTGGCTAGTGGGCTGGCTGCGAACACCCTACCGAACGGCCCGGCTTCACGTCTACCGCGCGACCGACGTCCACCGAGGCAGCGCACTACTTTGTCACGACTTTGGCGATGGTCGGGATCATCTTGTCGGCCAACAGATTCGTCGATTGGTCGGTCCAGACCTGGAAAGCCTGGACGGTCGCCGGATCATCCACCACGACCACTTTGGCCGAACTGGTCAGTATCGAGCCCGGCAGGCCACGCAGCCCGCCATTGCCCGCCTCGCTATCGGATCGCAGCACTATGACGATATCGGTGTCGATGTCGATCGAGTAGCTGCTCGCAGACAGCTGTCGCGGTGATTTCTCGTCTCCAACAGCCTTGTACTTGGTGTTGTACCGGAAACCGATGTCCTGCAGGAATTTCGACTGCGCGCTCGGATGCAGCGCTACCGAAAGCGTGGCATTGCCATAATTGAAGGCCGTTATGGTCTTTCCGTCGAATTGCGGATAGTCGCTGCGGACTTGGGCCAATGTGTCGCGGCCGCCCGCGTCGTTGATCCTGCCCTGTCTGGTGAAGAAGAAGGTGCCTGCGGCGACGGCCGCTGTGACTACCAGGGTGATGATGGCGGGCACAAGGAAACGGCGAGCGCCCGAGCGATTCTTTCCGTTGCCATTGCGCTGGGTCGCTATGAGACTCTGGTCGGTGGTTTCGCGTTGAGTTGGCTGCCCATATCCGGTATTCGCGGCGTACGCCGGGATCAGGGTGCCGGATTCGGTGCTATATCCGGGGATCGGCGTATTGGGATTTGTGCCGTATCCGGGGATCGGCGTGCGCGCGTCCGTCGAGTATGCGGCCTCGGGTGCCCGGAACTGGTTGCCGTACAGCGCGGCCTCGGCCGCTCGAGTGAATTCGCGGCATGTCGCATAGCGCTGCTCCGGGTCCTTGGCCATCACCTTCTCGATCACCGCGTCGAGCGCGGGCGGCAGACCGGGCCGGACAGCGCTCAGCTTCGGCGGCGGCTCGTGCAGATGCCCCATCATGACCACCGCAGGCATGGTCGACGGGTAGGGATTTTGGCCTGTCAGCAGTTTGAAAAAGGCGCAGCCGAGGCTGTAGATGTCGGCGCGCGGGTCGAGGCTGGTTCCCACCAACTGTTCGGGCGGCGCGTAGGCCACGGTGGCCATGAAATTGCCGGTGGCCGTGAGGTCTTGGCCGTCCTCGGCGGATTTCGCGACACCGAAATCGGTGAGCAGCACCCGCTCCTCATCGCCCTCCTCGGCGGCGGAGAGCAGGAAGTTGGCCGGCTTCACATCGCGATGCAGCAATCCGCGCCGATGCGCGTAGTCGAGTCCCTTACCCACCTCGGAAACGATGCGCAGCGCCCGCTGCGGCGTCATCACCGCCGGGCCCTTCCTGGCCTCGTCCGCGGCGTCGACGCCATCGACGTACTGCATGGCGATCCAGAGCTGCCCGGCTTCTTCACCGCGATTGTAGACCGCGACGATATTCGGATGATCAAGTCCGGCAGCGAGATTCGCCTCGCGCTCGAAGCGGGCCCGGAACTCGTCATCGGTGGACAGATCGGCGCTGAGGACCTTCAATGCGTCGCGACGGGGCAGAATGGGATTCTGCGCCAGGTAGACAGTGCCCATGCCGCCGCTGCCGAGAACCTGCAGTACCCGGTAGCCGCCTACGATTGCGCCGGGCCGCAACGCCATTCGCTCCTCCTCAACGATGTCGAACGCCCGGACATGCGAGCCTTCGGAAAAATCTAGCAAGTCGACGGTGGGTATTCGACTCGCATCTCGTCAGGTACCCACTGGTGGGCACGGTATATCCGGCCGCTCAACGCGCGCTTGGCAATATCTTGTATCGGGCGGGCGCCCGTTTGATATGTCCTGGATCCGGTCTTCGGATTGCGTAGCCCGACCAGTGTCAGACCCGGTTGCGTATTCCCGATGATCGAGGTCGAGCAGCCCGTCGCCATGGTGAGCGCCAAGGCCAATGCGGCGCCTGCTCACAGTCTCTTGCTCACGAGATTGCCCTCACACGCTGGTCAACAAGGCGAATTGCGCCGACACCTTCTGATGGAGATCCTGCAACTGCTTTCCGAAGGCCTGTACGGTGTACCGGTCGATTTGGAAGACACAGATATTCATGGCGACGGTTTGCTGATCGCCGGATCCGACCAGATCCGCATAGCACTCGGTGTGTTCGCCGAGTCCGGAAGGCGCTTCGACCATCTTCTTGTTCGCCGCCAGATTCTTCGAAGGCTGCCATTCCTGCCAGAGCGCCTCCGCGCCCTTGGCGGTCTTGCTGCGAAATACCGACGCATCGCCGAAGGCGACCAGATCGACCTCGCCCTTCTCCAGGGTCCCCATCGTGGTGGGTTTGGAATTCAAGAGACTCAGCATGCCGCGGCCCTCGTACAACCCGTCCGGTTCGCCGCGCAACGGTTGCTCCGGATTGCTCGGGATCGTCCGTCCCAGGAGTCCGGGAGGATCGAGCGGTATGTGCGCGAGCTCGGAGGCCGGTGTCGGGTGGAACTTGTCGAGCAGTGGAACCTGCACGTCCAGCATCCGCTCGACCTGGGGGGTCAACGCGGAGAGGTCGGGTGCGGAGGTGTCGTCCACAACCTTGATGAAGATGACGTACCGGTCGTGCACAGTCCAGGAGCCGATGGAAGAGATATCCGGTCGCCAGTGCGCGGTTGTGTTGGCGTGCTTGGTAATCGGAACCGGTTGATTGTCGCGGTTGTAGGTGAAGTCGTCGTGCTCGAGCATCGGGCCGACCGTCATCGCGGTCTGCGCATCCGGGAACATCAATACCGCGACGTTCAGCGTCCGCCGCTTGTCCTCCGGCGCGCCGCCGGTGGACCAGGCATTGACCCAACCCGCGGTCAGATCCTTGGCCACCTCGTCGAAAGTATCGTTGATAACGAGATTGCCCAGGGTTTTTCGGTTGAGCACGATATGCGAGCGAAGGCTCCACACGTCTTCGACATATGTGGGATCTGCTTCATAGGGCAAGGCGACGTAGTCGGCAAGTCGCTGCGCCTCGCGCGCGCGAGCTTGTTTGTCGCTCTTGGCATTACCGATTGTGCGCGGCTTGGTCTGGTAGTTGCCGACATCGAGCTCGGACGCATCGGATTGGACCCGCGTAGCGGTGCCGGGGACCTCGGTACCGCAACCGACAATGCCCAGCGCCGAGACGCCGACCGCGAGCAGAGTCCAGATCGCCCGAACCGGCATCGATTTCACTGCGATCTTCAACGCTTCCCCTTCATGCGCATGGTTCCCGCGGAATCCTACTAGCTGTGATCAATGTACGAGCAGCTTGTATTGTGCTGCGGTCCGCTGATATAGCTCCTGGGGGTTGTGGCCGGTTACCCGCGCGACGTAGCGGTCGTAAGCGAAATAGCAAACCGGCGGATAACGGGAGGAAGTCGATTTCGTGTCTTTGTTGTCGAAGCAACGTACGCCAGGCATATTCGGCGGACTGTCGATCTTCCGGTAGCCATCCGAGTCCCGGTCCGCAAAAGCGGCCAGCAGGCGAGTAGCGCTGTCGGCATCACGGGCGCGAAAGAGCCTTGCGCTGGAAAAAGAGACAAAATCTACGCCGGCATCGTCGAAAGCGGCTTTAGTAAGGCCGGGTAGATTCTCGAAATGTAGCGCTGCATGGACGGGGAGGACCATCGAGTTGTCGTAATCCTTGCGGATCCGATCCTTCTCCTCTAGCGGCAAGGTTCGGCTCAGGAGCCCGTCCACATCCAGGGGGAGCGATCCGAGCTGGTCAACCGGGGTGGGAGTGTAGCTGGCCAGCATCTCGATCTGCTTTTGGAAGTATTTCTGTGCGAAGTCGATAAGCGGTGCTGGCTCCGCCGGTTCACTGAGCGGGTCCTCGATATGCACGTATATCGCCATCACATCGTGTGTCAGCCATGCATCGAGATATTTCTTGCTGACCGACCATTTCGCGCGTGCCTGCGGGAATTTGGGTAGTTGTACCGAATCGCCGGGCAAATTCTCGGATTGTCGGTCGGCCAGACGGCGAAGTGCGGTTTCGGCCTGCACGGTGTTCGGAAACCGTAGCAGGGAAAGGTTGACCTGTCGACCGAGTGATGGTTGCTTGCGGCGCTCGCCGCTGGTGTCCCATCCGGCGATCATCTCTCGAGTTGATTCGGCTAATTCTTCATCGCTCAATGAGAATACTGTCGGTTTGGCAAACGGAGTAACTCTGCGATCAGTGTTGGTAAGTCGCTGGAAAGAGTATCTTCCGTCCACATCGAAAGGCAGTAGAGTCGAATTGCCGATTCGGATCGCCTCCAGTGCTGGCCCGGTTCGCGATATTCGGATTGCCTCGATATCGCGTGGAACTATCGGGTAATTACCGGACTCCAGTTTCGAGGTGTCGATGGTCGGAGTAGTCGTGTGGGCGGTACCGCCACATCCGGCGGTAGTCGCAATCGCGAGGGCGAGCAGGAGGCGCAGAATGTTTGGGAGTCGCATGACAGCCTCGTTACTCACTCTTTGCCAGGACCGAATACTGTGCAGCCGCACGCTGATACAGCGCATGGTCGACCCGAGCGGATGAGAGCATCTTCGACATGACCACGCCGACATATCTTCCGTACACGACAGCGCACAGGCCGTTGAAAAGACGATATGGATCGGTCTTGTCGAGCTTCACACACCGAGCGTCGGGCAGACCCGGTGGGGGATCGAGCACGTCGTCATTCTTGCCGGCTTTGGTCAGCGTGGACTGTAGGCGGAAGGCACCCGACAAATCCCTCGTTCGATAGATGATCCCGCCGCGTCGTGCGATGAGATCTACACCGCTTTCGTCGAATACCTTTGCGACTTCGGCCGGGTTGCGTTCGAAGTGCAGTTCGCCGGTCGGCTGAAAAGGACCGAAATCCCAGTCGTAGATGTAGGGGTCGCTGTAATCGGATGCTCGAGGCAGCGCGCGCCGCATGATGCTGTCCGGATCAACGGGAAGGTCGAGGATATCGTCGAGCGGCGTGGGCTGAGTCTGGTCCAAACGAGCTATCTGCTTGTCCAGCGTCTTCCGGATGACCTCGGTCAGTGCGGCCTGATTCGGTTCCGGGATGCCGACATTCGCCATGACGACGTATGGGCCGTGTGCCAGAAAGGAAATACCGGTGACGTCATCCGGTGACGACGTCTTGGCATCCGGATGGCCAGAGATCGGAACCTGGTGTCGGCCAGGATCAGAATTCGTGGTCGAGTCGAAATCGTTGGCAGCCTTCATCGCGGCGGTTTCGGTCGGAAACCGCAGCACCGAGATGATCAGTTTCTTTCGGCTCCGAAGGTTTTCGTTGATCCGCGAGACGTAGACCCCCAGCAGTAGGTTGTTGTCGACTCCGGCGGATCGGTACTTCTCCGGGAAGGTATTCGACTCGGCTAGCTGATTGCCGTCGAAGAACACCTTGATGTCACCGAGGACGTTGATGTCGCTGTCGATCTCGTAGGAGGGAGTTAGATAGTTGAGTAGCCGCTGCGCTTCGATGCTACGCACGTCGGCCGAGCTGGTGATGTCGGGTTCGTAGGCGGTCGGTTCGGCCTTGTAGGGGCCAGTATTCAGGGTCTTTGGATCCACCGGCGTCAGCCCTGGTCCGGCATGCCCGGTCACACTCCCAGCGCAGCTCGCGCTCGCCATGGCGCCCACCATGAGTAGTGTGACGAATCCGCCTCGCATACTCACATTTCCCCCCGTCCCGTCGGCCTACCTCCTGCCGGATCCTACTCGACGCAGTACCGTCAGCATCGGGACGGAAACGAGCAGTCGATCCGGATCCTATGGCAGGTCGATCATTTGAGCGGTGGACAGTGCGGGCATTTGGTCGAGCGGGCCAATCGCACGCCCAAGGCCCGGTCAGCGAGCGCAGTCTCAGAGGCTGTTGGCCAATAGCGCGTATTGCGCGGTCACCTTCTGCCGCACATCCGTTTCCTTATCGCTGGTGACCACGCCGACATACCGCTTGTACGGGACATAGCAGCGGTACTTGTACTGCCGCTCGGGATCGCCTTTGCTATTGAGCTGCAAGCACTTTGCGCCCGGAATATCCTTGGGCGCGTCGATCGGGTCGAAGGTATTGCGCACCTCGTCGATCAACCCATCGATGAACTTCTGTGCGGCCGGATAGTCCCGGACGCGGGTGACCGAGCCGTTGTCGGCAATGGCGAATCGTTCGACCCCGACCTCGTCGACCAGCTTCTGGGTCTTGGACTCGTCCTCGGCCGACTGGACGAAATAACTGGGCCCGTAGATTGCGAAGTTATCGGCATTCGGGGTGTGCCCCCGGCGATCCGCGACCACCACGCGCCCGAGCATGCCCTCCGGGTCGACCTTCAGGCTGCTGAACTTGTCCTGCGGGGTCGCCTGAAACTTGTCCAACGCGCCGACCTGGGCATCCAGCGTTTTCTCGACCCAGTCGAGCAGGTCGGGACCGTCCGCGCGGGGCCGCCCGACGAACAGTGAGATGACGAACTCCTTGTGCGCCATGAAGGTTCCGATATTGGGAACGCCCGGGCGCCAATGGATATAGGCGTCGGGATATTTGCTCGACGGCAGTTTGCGGTTGTCGGGGGAGATATTGATATCGGCGTCCTCGAGTTCGCGGGCGGCGATTTTCGCGGTAGCCTCGTCCGGGAACCGGAATACGACATCGGTGATCGCCGTGGTGTCGGCCGAGGGTCGGGTCTGACCGCGCGGATCGGGTTTATCCGAACCGCTGGTGGCGTATCCGGTGAGGTATTTGCGGTTCACCAGCACCGGCTTGGATGCTGATGCGACATGTTCGACGGCATCGTCGATGCTGCTGAGCACCTTGCCTTCCCGTCCATAGCTGAGCGACGGGTCGATCTTCGAACTGGCGACCACCGCCTCCGACATCCGCATGCCCTCGACCAGCGCCCCGTTCTTGCCCGCGTCCTGGTTGTAGGTGTGTCGATCGACCGGATAGGTGCCGACCTCGAGTTTGCGCACATCTTGTTCGGCCGCCAGCGGCGTCCCCTGCACGCCGCTGCACCCGACCAACACCCCGCTCACCGCGATACAAGCCACGGCGAACGCGATCCGCGAAGTCCCAACCATGACAGGCCCCTCGTTCGTCCCGATGTGCATCTGAAGTTACCGGACGGACACAAGGACAGGGACCCCTTAGGGCTTCGATTGCAATACCCTTGTCATTGTGGCGACGACCCCGCACTGCGCACCGCTGGAAGACCGATTCCGTTGAAGGAGCGGCAGGTTGAGGTCATTGTCGGAGGTCACGCCGTCGCCCGGGTCGCGGGCGCGGTGGTGGTCGTCGCACATCGTGGGCATGCGCGCCTGACTCCGGACACACCCGCCGTCGTCGCGTTGGGATCACTGGCCGAGCTCGTGCGAGAGGCCGCCGAACAGCATCCGCAGGGGCCGGGCGCACTGGTCGCGCGCGCGGCAACCCGGTGGCTCATGACGCATGCGGAACAGATCAGTCCCGGTGTGCCAATCGATTTCGGCATCCTGTCCGCGGCCGAGACCGGCGGGATGGCGATCTTCCTGCACGGTGCGGTCACCGCGGTGCTCGCCGGCGACGGCACGCTCGAGCGCTATCGGGGCAGCGATGCGGCCTTCACGGTGGACCGGGTCGCGACGGTGCCCGCCAGGGCGGTCGCGCTCTTCGTCGACGAACCCGAGGGCCGCATTCCGGATCTGCCCGCCGAGCGGGGGATCGGCTGGTTGGTGGAGGGCATCGCGCAGGCGGGCGGTGCGATCGTCTGGTCCGACGCGGTGCGTGGCCGGTCCGAACCGCTGCGACCGGCGGGCGCGCATCGACCGCCGCCGCCGACCGCGCGCATCGACTCGGGCCCGACCCAGCGTCGCCGGCCCGAACCGGAGTCGGGGGCCGAACCACAGCTGACCGAGACCCGCGCGTCGACCGCGATGCTCGATTCGGTCCGGGAACAAGAACCGGTCGATTCGCATCACGCGCCGACCCAAACGGGCGGCACCAATCCGGCCCCGCGCCCGGATCCGGATCTGCAGCGCAGGCTGGAGGCCACCGCGAAGGCCACGGCCCTCACCGTCAAGGTGATGGGATTCAAGTGCGCGCGTGCGCATCCCAGCGATCCGCGCTCGGCGTTCTGTACGGTCTGCGGGATGCCGGTGGATCAGACGCAGCAGCTGATCGAGGTGGTCCGCCCGCCGCTCGGCATGTTGGTCCTCGACGACGGTATGACCTACATGCTGGCCGCGGACGCGGTCCTCGGCCGCGATCCGGAACACTCCGAACAGGCCCGCCGCGGCATGGTGCCGTTGAAGGTGGAGGATTCCTCGGGCGGGATGTCCCGCGCGCATGCCGAGGTGCGGCTGGTGAATTGGGATGTGTCGCTGGTGGATCGAGGGTCCACCAATGGCACCCGCACCCGCCTGCCCGGTTACCGCGATTGGGTCCGGTTGGCGCCGAATCAGCCGATGCTCCTGGCGCCCGGCACCGAGGTGATGATCGGCAACCGGGTCCTGCGTTTCGAGCCGGCCGCCCCGCCGCCGTTCGGCTGAGAGTCAGTACTCGACGAATACCGCGCAGGGCTCAGGAGATACGCGAAGGGTTGCTGCGTCGTGCCGGCTGTCCGATTGGTCACGAATATCGTGACATGCATGTCTTTTCGCCGTTCATGACTCCCGCGCGAAACGCGTCGACACGGGAGAACCCACTCCGCACGGTCTGGCCCTGTATATCGCTTGCTGCCAGCCCGTCGACCAGCAGTCCGGAGACCGCCTCGTCGAGATCGCCCGCGGCCAAGACGATATCGCCCTGCGCCTGGGTCCGGCCCGGTTGCGCGAGCTTGCCGGTGACCACACCCGACAGGCAGGCCGCGCGCAATCCCGTCTTGGCGCCGACCAACTGCTGACCGTTGCTCTGCTGGACGGCGAGGGTATAGCGCGAAATGAAGACGATGTACCCGTTGTAATCGCCGGTCACCTTGATCGGCAACGGATCGTTGTCATCGACATCGGAGGTGCCGCGCTGCGCGAGCGCGGGCACATCGGTCGCGATGGCGTTCGTGGCCGGACAATACGAAACCGGCGGTGTGGTAACGCCGTTCTTGCAGTCGATCTTCGCGCCGGAATAGTCGTAGGTCGGCGCCTTCTTCAGCGGCAGGATCACGGCGAGTGCCTTGCTGAGCTCGATCAGACTGTCCTTGTCGATCGGATTCTCGCCGTGGCCGGGATCGTCCTTGAAGCTCTGCGGCAAATTGCCGCGGCGGCGTTCGATCTCGTGCATATCAATGGCCTTGCATGCCTTCGGGCCATCGGTGAAACCGATCTGCACGGCCGTGACCCGCTCGAACGCCGAACCGTGCACGCTCTCCGGATCATCCGGATTGGAGTCCCGAATGGCGACGGTCGCGGCAAGCACCGAGTTCAGACCATCGGAGGTATTGATGGTGAAGTGCTTGGATTTGCCTTCGGCCACATGGCGAATGAACGCACCCGAGAAGCAGTCGGCCTGCTGCTCCTTGACGATCACCGGATCCTTCGGCTGCACGATTTTCGCCAGCGTCTGGATGGCGTGTCCGTATTCATGGGCGAGCACCATGATCACGGCCATCTTGCCGAAGGTGTCCTGGATCGTCGGCAACAGCACCGAGCGGTCCCAGCCGATCGAGTTGTCGAGTCGGCAGTAGGCGGCGTTCACCAGGTGATAGGTGGATTCCTTACAGAATTCGAGCGACTGGCTGCGCGGTGCCTTCGCGCTCCAGGAGATCAGCTTGTCGACCGGTTTGAACTCGCCGTCGAAGTCCTTGCTGTATTCGGCGCGCCAATATGTCTGAATATCCTCGATCGCGTTGAGCGCCAAGGCATCCACTTCGCCGCTGTCCCCATTGACCGCGGTGAGCGAGGTATCGGGGACGCCGGGGCGCGGTCCGCTCGGACCACCTGTGGTGGGCAGTCCGGCGACCCTGAACGGATCGTCGTAGACCGAAACCGCTCGACCTTGCACCGCGCGAGTACAGCCCGCCAACATGGTGATTACGCATATTGCTACGGCAATGACCGCGGTTGCTCGGAGTTTCGGCAAGGCTCCCCCTGGTCGGCCGGTCGCACGTTCATAACGGTCTCCGGGTCGGGGTAATAGGCGCATCAGGGGCACCGCCGACGTCCGGGTGATGGAATAGTATCCGCTGCATGTCTTTACCGGGGGCGCAGACCATCACCGTGCGCCATGATGGAACCGAACGGGTCTTCGATTCGAATCAACAGGTCACGATGGGCCGCGCACCGGAAGTTACTCTGTTCGTGGACAGCCCGCTGGTCTCGCGAGTGCACGCGACGCTCGCCTGGCAGGGGAACAGCTGGGTACTCATCGACAATGGCAGCACCAACGGCGTCTTCGTGGATGCGCGACGATTGAGTCAGCCGGTGCCGATCAATCGGCCGACACAGGTGCGGCTCGGCGATGCGATCAGCGGTCCGCTACTGCATCTGCTACCCGCGACGCCGTCGGCCCGGCCGCAGCGGCCGGTCGCACAACCGCCGGCCCAGCCGCCACCGTCGCAGCCGCAGTCGTCGGTGCCGCCGGGTTATCAGCATCCGCGGCGGACATCGCAGGCACCGCCGCCATCCCAACAGCGTCCGGAACCGCATCTCCAGCAGCCATCGCAGCAGCGTCCAGAACAGCCACCTTCGCAGCCGCAGCCCGCCCAGCCGCAGCAGCCGAACGTCAATATGACCTTCAAGGCCGATAGTTCGATGCTGCCGCCGGTCCGCTCCCGCCCGTCCAGCTCACCGATCGCCAGGCCCGACCGCCTGCCGCCCGGCGGGCTGAATATCGGTCGTACTTCCGATAATCAGATCGTTGTCAACGATCCGTTGGCCTCGCGCAAGCACGCTCGTCTGGTCGCGTCCGCCGAGGGCCTGATCATCGAGGACCTCGGCTCGGCCAACGGCACCTTCGTCAACGGCCATCGCGAGCAGCGCGCGGTACTGCGTGAGCGCGACATCATCACCATCGGCAATATCGACTTCGTCGTCCAGCAGGGCACGCTGGTGCATCGGCAGAAGCCGGTCGCCGAACAGGGCCTGCACGTGCACGGCGTCGGCTTCACCGTCGAGGGCAATAAGCAGTTGCTCGTCGATGTGAACATGCAGGCGGGGCGCGGCACGCTCACCGCGCTGATCGGACCCTCCGGCGCGGGCAAATCGACGCTGTCGAAATTGATCGCGGGCACCACGCACCCCTCCGGCGGTGTGGTTACCTTCGAGGGGCGCAACCTGCACGCCGAATACGAGGCGCTGCGTTCCCGCATCGGCATGGTGCCGCAGGACGATGTGTTGCACCGGCAGCTCACCGTGCGTCAGGCCCTCGGCTACGCCGCCGAACTGCGACTTCCGCCGGACAACTCGAAGGCCGACCGCCAGCAGGTGATCGACGGTGTGCTGAAAGAACTTTCGCTCATCGAACATGCCGACACCAGGGTGGACCGGCTCTCCGGCGGTCAGCGCAAGCGCGCGTCGGTGGCGCTGGAACTGCTCACCGGTCCGTCACTGCTGATCCTGGACGAACCGACCTCGGGGCTGGATCCGGCGCTCGACCGTCAGGTGATGGTGATGCTGCGCGAACTGGCCGATGCCGGGCGCACTGTCATCGTGGTCACCCACTCGGTGGCCTGCCTGGACATGTGCGATCAGGTGCTGTTGCTCGCGCCCGGTGGCAAGACCGCCTTCTGCGGTCATCCGGCCAGCGTCGGCGCGGCCATGGGCACCAGCGACTGGGCGGAGATCTTCGGGCGGGTCGCCGCGAATCCGGATCAGGCCTTCGCCGCGTACCGGTCCAGGCTGGCCTTCGCGCCACCGCCGCCACCGCCCGCGCCGCCGCGGCAGGGATCGGCTGGCAGTCCGCCGCAATCCGGGCGCGCCAAGCAGTTCTCCACCCTCGCACGACGCCAGGTGCGGTTGATCTTCGCCGACCGCGGTTACCTGGCGTTCCTGGTGATCCTGCCCTTCATCCTCGGTGCGCTGTCGCTGGTGGTGCCGGGCAGTAACGGTTTCCAGAGCGGTCCGCTGGAGCAGGTGCAGAGCGGCAACGAGACGCTGTTCGTCCCGTCCGGCGGCAGCGAGACCCAGCAGTTGCTCGTCGTATTGATTCTGGGCGCCTGCTTTATGGGGTCGACGCTGACCGTGCGCGATCTGGTCGGTGAGCGCACCATCTTCTATCGCGAGCGCGCGGTCGGGCTGCTGCCCTCGGCGTATCTGTTGGCCAAGATCGCGGTGTTCAGCATTACCGCGTTCCTGCAGGCGGCGGTGCTCGTCGGCATCACACTGATCGGTAAGAAGCCGCCGCTGGCGGGCTCGGTCATGCCGAACGGGTCCGCCGAGCTGTACTTGGATATCGCATTGACCGCGGTGTGCTGTGTGGTCTTCGGACTGCTGCTGTCCAGTCTGGCGAGGTCCAATGAGCAGGTCATGCCGATGCTCGTGGTGATGATCATGGTCCAGTTGGTCATGGCGGGTGGCCTGATTCCGGTGACCCACCGGGTGGTGCTGGAGCAGATCTCGTGGCTGTTCCCGTCGCGGTGGGGTTATGCGGCCGGGTCGTCGACGGTGGATATTCGGACACTGTTCGCCAACGCGCAACCCGACGCATTGTGGAAGCACGAGCCGAATATCTGGTACCTCGATATCGGCCTGCTGGTCGCGATAACGGTGGTGTTGGCGTTCATCACGTGGCGTCGGTTGCGGTTGCGGAAGTCGAACGCGGCGGCGTGAACGAGCGAACCATGTCACCACAGCGCGGCGGGCCGTGCGACGGAACCGAGCGCCGGCAACGTGAAGTCGTACGGACCTGCTCAGGCCGGCTCTCACCGGACGCAGTGCGCATATCGCTAGCGCAGCAGGCACACTTATGCCTGTGACGGTGCGAGTTGGGGCAGTACATCTCGGGTGGGATGTGGTGTCCGTTGCCGCGGGCGGCGGCGGGACACCGATCCGCCCCGTGCAGGTAGAAGGTACATACACGCCGCCGGCATATTTGCTGGCGGATTCGTCGGGTCGGCTGCATACCGCCGGAGTGGAGCGGCAGCGGCCGGATCTGGGCATGGCGATCGCTGATGTGCGCGACATCCTCGGTCATCCGCAGATCATGGTGGCCGGTGCGACCTGGCCCGCCGAACTGGTCTTCCGTGCCCGCATGTACAACCCGCTCGCGGCCGTCGGCAAATATCTGCGTGGTAAACCGGATCTGATCGCGCTGCCCTTCCCGGACGGCTGGCCCGACGCGAAGGTCGATGTGTACGTCGACCTGGTCGAACGGCTGGACGTCACGGTCGAACCGCTGCCGGAAAGCGTCGCGCTGTCCGGATATGTGCGTGCGCTGGGGCTGGTGCGGTCGCCGGACGATCGCAATCCGCACGGCATCGGCGCGACCGGGGTGTACTCCGACGGGCGGACCATGTTGGTTGTCGCGGTGCACGGCGACGATGAGCAGCCGACCGAATCGGTCGACGTACCGGTCACCGCGGAGGCAATGCGCGACGCGCGTTCGGCCGACAATGTGGTGATAGAGGTGATGGCCGCGGCCCGCTCGATCGGCGCGGACACCTCGACGGTGCTGCTGTCCGGCAATGTCTGCTTCAACGACGCGCTGCGGTTGGCGTTCCAGAACCACCTCGGGCACCGGTTGCACGTGGCCGATCACCCGATGCACGCGCTGGTGCTCGGGGCCGCGCACCTGCTGGTGACCGATAACGAGAACGGTGAGCCGGAGTCGGCGGGCCGACATGCCGAGCCCGCACCGCCGCCGCGGGTGCGGCCGGTGGAGTCGGCACAGCAGCAGGCCGAATCGGCACAGCAGCAGGAGCATTCGGCGCAGCGTCAGGCGGAAGCGTTCCATGCGCGGTCGGATGTGCCGTCTCGCTCGGAGCAGGAGACGGCCCGTCCTGAGCAGGGGCAGGGCCGTCGTGAGGGCGCGCAGTCGCATCCGTCGGTGGTTCAGTACGGGCCTGGATATCCGACCGCGCAGTCGTCGACCGAGCCGACGGGGGAGGAACCGACCACCAGGGTCAGCCGGGAGTCCCTGCCGCCGAACCTCGCCGAGTTGGGAAGCCGGTTCACCCGCCCGCCCGGGCAATATCCGGAAGAGCAGCGGCCCACAGTCATCGGTCGGCCGCCGACACCGCAGGGACCGACGCCGCAAGGACAGGTGCAGCCGTCGGCTCCGCGCGGTCCCTACCAGCCGCAGCAGGAGCAACCGCCGCCGAGCGGCTCGGAGTGGCAGTCGCGCGAATCGGACGAGGACGCGGACAAACCACGCAAGGGCAACCGATGGGGCAAGTTGTTCGGTGCGCATGCGGTGGTCGGTGCCGCCGCATTGGCCGCGATGGCCATGTCTTCAGGCGGTGACCGGGTCGAACTGGCCACTGATGTCACCGGAGCGCCGGTCTCCTGCCCGTTGACCCCGTACGTGACCAATGAGCAGCGTGCGGGCATTGCCGCGGCGCGCGGATACGACCCGGGCCTGGTGTCGGAACAGGGCGACTCCGGATTCGACGCCGCGGGCGCGGAGTGCGCGCAACCGAGCATCGACGTCCCCCGCTACGTGGTCCCTGGCCCGCCCGGCGCCATCGACCACGGACCGCCGATCGAGATCTGACCGGTTTCATACCGCTGGGACATGGCTGGTATCGTTGCCCGTCGGCGTGTGGAAGTACGTCGAGCCCGGGTCTCCACCGGCCGCCGGGAACCGCTCGATCGCATGCCATGGGCTGGCAACACCGACTACAGACAGGGAACCACTGTGCCTACGTACAGCCCCAAGGCGGGTGACGTGACCCGTAAGTGGTACGTCATCGACGCCAGTGATGTAGTGCTCGGCCGTCTCGCCGTCCAGGCAGCGAATCTGCTGCGCGGCAAGAACAAGCCGACCTACGCGCCGAACTTCGATGGTGGCGACTTCGTCATCATTATCAACGCCGACAAGGTTGCCATCTCCGGCAACAAGAAGTCGGACAAGCTGATCCACCACCACAGCGGACACCCGGGCGGCCTCAAGTCGCGCACTGTCGGTCAGGTGTTGGAGTCGCGTCCCGATCGTCTGGTGGAGAAGGCCGTCAAGGGCATGATCCCGAAGAACAAGCTCGGCAACGCCATCGCGGGCAAGCTGAAGGTCTACGCGGGCCCGACGCATCCGCACGCCGCTCAGCAGCCCATTCCGTTCGAGATCAAGCAGGTGGCCCAGTGACCGCTCCTGAGGAATTCAACGAGGACTACGCCGAGGACGCCAACGTCGAGGTCGTCGAGGAGGACTACGGCTACGAGGCCGAGCCCGCCGCTTACGCCCCGGTCGTGATCGACCGTCCGGTGCAGACCGTCGGTCGTCGCAAGGAGGCCGTCGTTCGCGTGCGCCTGCTGCCGGGCACCGGCAACTTCGTACTGAACGGCCGCAGCATCGAGGACTACTTCCCGAACAAGGTGCACCAGCAGCTGGTGAAGTCGCCGCTGGTGACCGTCGAGCGGACCGAGTCCTTCGACATCCACGCGCGTCTCGTCGGCGGTGGCCCCTCGGGCCAGGCCGGTGCGCTGCGTCTGGCCATCGCCCGCGCGCTCATCGAGGTCACCCCGGATGACCGCCCCGCCCTCAAGCGGGCCGGCTTCCTGACCCGTGACCCGCGTGCCACCGAGCGTAAGAAGTACGGCCTCAAGAAGGCCCGCAAGGCGCCTCAGTACTCGAAGCGCTGATTTGGCTGCGTCGGCCGTCGGCTTCCGTCACCCTGGAGGTGTCGGAGACGGTCCGGTCGGCGGGGCACCTGCACGAGAGCAGGCTCCCAGCACTGCTGGGCGCCTGCTCTTGTGCTGTATGAACTCGAGGCATTCGCGGGGCACTTCCCGGTCGCACCGGCCGCCGCCTTCGGGCACGCCGCGGATCCACCGATGATGGGCGAAGGTATGGGACGTTTGTTCGGCACCGACGGAGTCCGCGGGCTCGCCAATGGCTCACTGAGTCCGGAACTGGCGCTACAGGTTTCCGGGGCGGCGGCACAGATTCTGAGCCGCGGCAAGGAACGCGCGCTCGCCGTGGTCGGTCGCGATCCACGCGCCAGCGGCGAGATGCTCGAGGCCGCGGTGACCGCCGGCCTGACCGCCGCGGGGGTGAATGTGCTTTCGGTGGGGGTGTTGCCGACACCCGCCGTGGCATATCTGACCGGGTTGTACGACGCCTGCCTCGGCGTAATGATCTCGGCCTCGCACAATCCCATGCCGGACAATGGGATCAAGATCTTCGCGGCGGGCGGGCACAAGCTCGAGGACGCGGTCGAGGACCGGATCGAGGCGTTGATCGCCGAGGGCACGCCACTGCGCCCGGTCGGCACGGGGATCGGTCGGGTATTGAACGCATCCGGCGCCAGGGACCAGGGGCTGGTCATCCCCGATCAGTACAGCGTGGCCGGAACACATGAGCGCTACGTCGAGCATCTGGTCGCGGCGACCGGGCAGGATCTGTCCGGGCTGACCGTCGTGGTCGACTGCGCGCACGGTGCGGCCGCCGAGGTCGGTCCGGCCGCGTACCGCGCGGCCGGAGCAACGGTGATCGCGATCAATGCCGAGCCGGACGGCCTGAATATCAATGACGGTTGCGGCTCGACGCATCTCGGCCAGATCCAGCGCGCGGTGGGTGAGTACGGCGCGGACCTCGGCATCGCACACGACGGCGACGCCGACCGCACCCTGGCCGTGGACGCCAACGGCGCGATCGTCGACGGTGACGCGATCCTGGCCATCCTCGCGCTGGCCATGCACGAGACCGGGTCGCTCGTCCAGAACACCTTGGTCGCCACCGTCATGAGCAACCTCGGCCTGCACATCGCCATGCGTGAAGCCGGAATCACCTTGCGCACCACCGCCGTCGGCGACCGGTACGTCCTCGAGGAATTGCGCCGCGGCGGTTACAACCTCGGCGGCGAACAGTCCGGTCACGTGGTGTTCCCCGACTTCGGCACCACCGGCGACGGCATCCTCACCGGATTGAAACTGATGGCCCGCATGGCACAAACCCGCCGCTCGCTGGCCGATCTGGCTTCGGTGCTGCAGACCGTGCCCCAAGTGCTGGTGAACGTCCCGGTTACCGACAAAGCCACGGTCGCCGCCGCCCCCGAAATTCGCGAGGCGGTACAGGAAGCTGAACGCGTCCTTGGGGACTCCGGTCGAATCCTGTTGCGCCCCAGCGGAACCGAACAACTGGTCCGGGTAATGGTGGAGGCGACCGATCCCGTACAGGCCCAGCAACTGGCCGACGATCTGGCCAAACGCGTCGCCGCGGTGTAATCGCTGTTCGGGCGCGCTCAACTGCTTCGATGGTCCGATCCGGCGTGCCGCTCCGACCGACGGGTGGCGCGTGTATCGCGGGAGTTCCGGCGAGTTGTCCACAGAAAAATGGTTATCCACAGACTTTCTGTTCGCCCTGGTCGGGCACTGAGGCCGTGGTGCCGTTGCACCGACAGTTGCTATATGCGACCAGGACTGGAAGAAGTACGCGACAAGCAATTCGGGGTATTCGCCGCATGGCAGGTGCTGTGCGAGTACACCCGCGCGGAGATGCGAGCACTACTCGACCGAGGCGAATGGGTACGGGTCTTCCGCGGCGTCTTCCGTGAGGCCACCACCGCACCGTCGGCCCAATTACGCGTAGAGGCGGCCCGCCTATCCATGGGTGTGCCGTCCCTCACCGCCGCCTACAACACCGCCGCCGAACTCCACGGCTTCGCGGTGCAACACAATCACCCAACCCACGTCCTCGGCCCACAGGATTCGCGCATCGGCCGTCTCATCGTCCACCACGACCAGGTGGACAAAGTCGAACTCGAACTGATCCAGGGCACCGTCACCACCAACGCCGTCCGAACCGCAATCGACGTCGCACGAACGGTCAGCCGACCGGATGCCTTGGCAACCTTGAACGCCGCTCTGCGCCGGGGTGTCCCGCGTTCCGCCCTGACCCTCGAACTCCAACGCCAGTACAGACGCCGCGGCTACATCCAAGCCGCTGAACTCCTGGAACTCGCCCGAGCACACCCCCAATCCACCCTCCGCACCGACCTGCACGGCCCGAACACGACGCCTAGCTTTCGGTGAGTCGGCCGTTGTTCATGTGCCAGCGGCGGGTTGCCGTGACCGAGTCGAGCATGCGGCGGTCGTGGGTGACCAGAAGCATTGTGCCCTGGAACGATTCGATGGCCTGCTCGAGCTGTTCGATGGCGGGTAGGTCGAGATGGTTGGTTGGTTCGTCGAGGACGAGCAGATTGACGCCGCGGGCTTGCAGGAGCGCGAGGGCGGCGCGAGTACGTTCGCCGGGGGAAAGGGTTTCGCAGGCGCGCAGGACATGTGGGCCGCGCAAGCCGAATTTGGCCAGCAGGGTGCGGACCTCGGCGTCGGGCCAGTCGGGCATTTCCGCGCTGAAAGTGTCTGCGAGGGAGGTACTTCCGCGGAACAGCCCGCGCGCTTGGTCGACCTCGCCGATTTCCACGCCGGAGCCCAGTGTGGCGGTTCCGTTGTCCGGCTGTATTTTTCCGAGCAGCAGTGCGAGCAGCGTGGACTTACCCGAACCGTTGGCCCCAGTCAGTACAATGCGGTCGGCCCAATCGACCTGAGTGGTTACCGGGCCGAGTTCGAAATCCCCTCGGGCGAAGGTCGCATTCGACAAAGTGGCGACCACCGAACCACTGCGCGGGGCCGCCGCAATGGACATGCGCAGCTCCCACTCCTTGCGTGGCTCCTCGACCACGTCCAGACGCTCGATGCGCCGTTGGGTCTGGCGAGCCTTGGCGGCCTGCTTCTCGGTGGATTCGGCGCGCATCTTGCGGCCCGCCTTGTCGGAGTCGAGCTTCCTGGGGTCGCGGGCCTTGCGCCGAGCATTGCGAACGCCGTGTTCGAGCCAGTTGCGCTGCATTTGAGCGCGAGCCTCGAGCCCGCCCTTGGTGTCGGCGTACTCCTCGTAGGCCTCGCGGGCGTGCTGGCGGGCGATCTCGCGCTCCATCAAATACGCCTCGTAGCCACCGTCATAGATCCCGACCTGCTGCTGCGCAAGATCGAGTTCCACAATGCGATTCACGGTGCGCGCCAAGAACTCTCGGTCATGACTGATCACCATCAACGGCACCCGCACGTCGGTCACGAACTGTTCCAGCCGGGCAAGGCCGTCGAGATCCAGATCGTTGGTCGGCTCGTCGAGCAGCAGAATGTCGAAGCGGGACAACAGCACCGAGGCGAGTCCGGCGCGGGCCGCTTGACCGCCGGAGAGTCCGGTCATCGCGGTGTCGAGGCCGTTCGGCAGGCTTTCCGCGAGACCGAGATCCGCCGCGACCTCGTCGGCCCGCTGGTCCAGATCGGCACCGCCGAGCGCGAGCCAGCGCTCCAGGGCGGGCGAATATTCGTCCTCGCCGCCGTCGGCCAAGCGCTCTGCCGCGGCATCCATGATCCGCTGTGCTTCGGCGACACCTGTTCGGCGGCCGAGGAATTCGAGCACCGTCTCCCCAGCGATCCGCTCAGCCTCCTGCGCCAAGTACCCGACGGTGGCATCGGGCGGTGACAGTGTGATGCTGCCGGTGGCCGTGGATCGATTCGCGAGCATGCGCAGCAGCGTCGACTTGCCGGCACCGTTCATGCCGACCAAACCGATCACATCACCCGGTGCAAGGGTGAAATCGAGGTCGTCGAACAGGGTGCGTTCGCCGTGGCCCGCGGAGAGTCCGCGGGCGTGCAGAGTGGTGCTCACCAGCATGAGTCTGCCGTGTCCATGCCACGCGTCGACACCCGGTCCGATCCGAGGGTGCCGGTCCTCGGGGTTTCACCCCGAGTCCATGGCCTGCGGAAATCAGGGTCGGGATAGGTCGTGTGACCGATGTAATGCGCGGTTTTCCTTGGGAGAGTTGATGTCGTACCGAACATCGCCAGAGAGGGAACACAATGACTGCCCCCGCACCCACCCGCCGACTCACCCGCTCCGCCAACGACAAGTGGATCGCCGGCGTCTGCGGCGGCATCGCCGAATACTTCGGCTGGAACGCTAATGTCGTCCGGTTGCTCTTCGTCCTGTCCTGCTTGCTCCCGGGCCCGCAGTTCATCGTGTATCTGGTGCTGTGGCTGATCATTCCGAAAAAGTGACTATCCCCAACAACTAGGGGCAGCGGCTGCACCCGGGACTCGCGGATGACACTATGGATCGGCACCCACCGATCGACCGCCGTGTCAGCCACGCGAGTCCCGACCAGGAGGAGTCATGATCACCTCAGGTGAATTCCCGGGCATGGATCTACCCGGCATCGACGCATCCTCCTCCCTGGACGGCCTCGGGGAAGTCGAACTGCACCACCCGACCCAGGACATCGACGGCGACGGCACTCTCGACACCGTCACCACCACGGGCCCCGAGGCCATGCAGGTGTGGACCGACTGGGACCACGACGGCATTGCCGACCAGGTGACCGTGGTCGAGAAAGACGGTGACTATTCGGCATGGGAGTTCCATCGGCATCCGGACGGGACGTCCGAGTGGGTGCGAACCGACCGGGGGAAGATCGGGCACTAGCCGCCGAGCGCCTTCGATTCTCGGCCCGGCCTCGTTCTCGGGGCCGGGCCGAATCTGTATGTCACATCCAGCCGTGACTACCCGTTGCCGGACCGCGTCTCGACACTTCCACTCGCTGGCCGAAACTCAATTACACTGTCCGACAACGGCCTCCGCAACTCAGCTTCGTGGTTCACCCGGCCGCAAGTTGCAATGATTCGCGCACCTCATGTGCGGATCATTGGAATCTGCGGAACAACTACGATGTCGGCAACCTCGAGCCCTGCGGTTCTTCTGCGACGCGTCGAAGGTGTTTGTAGCTGGTAGGCCCACGCAGTGGATTTCTGCTTGTACGACCTGGGCCGAGCGATTCGATGGAACCGAGCCCGAATCGGTTGCGTCCAAGGGAATATGGCAACGTCTGAATCTCGAGTTGGGGCCGGACGATCGGCAACCTGTAGTGGGAGGGGGCTGGACTGTGAGTGATTCGAGCATGCTCGGTGTCAAGACGGGTGAGCTGGGAAAATTCGCCAACGATTTGGGCGACTCCGGGCAAGTTGTTCGAAACCGGGCGATGGACGTGGCCGACCATATGTTCGGACCCGCTGACGCCGGTGCGAACTACCAAGATCGAGGGAAGAAGATCCAGGCGGGGCTGGAGAAGATCTACAATTGGCTTGGAAACTGGTCCGAGGCGACGTTGGCGACGTCGGATGTGATCGGTGCTTCGGTGGTCAAGTACTCGAATACCGATGATGAGAATTCGCGCAACATTGAAAAGCTTGGCAATGACAAGAAAACGTAGCTATTGGCCGAGCGAATTGAATACTTCAGAGGGGGTGGTGCAAAGTGACATTTGAGGTGCCCGCGAATGGGACAGTCAAAGAGTATCTTGATATCGGATCCCGAAGCCTCTTGTACTTCGAGTGCTTCGAGCCGCGGTACAGGCGCGCATTCGGTGATTTGCCAGCGGGATTTCCGGCGTACGCTCAGCTGCATAAGCGCCATTATGAGCAGAATGGCCTGAACGAAGACACGCTTCTGAAGGCTGCGTCAAATCTGGAGATGGTCCTGCGGCACACAGGTGCTGAGCTTGATGTACAGCGAACACACGCGAAAAACCTTCCCTCGCTGTGGTCGGGCGAGGCGGCTAGTGCGGCTCTGGACATGCTGAACAAGCAGATAGCTCGAGCCGACGCGGACAACAGCGCCGCAGGCGCGGCGCGGAAGTCCATCGCTGACTCTTTCGAGGGGTTACGTGCGGCCGTCAGGCTCAAGGCAGAAGCGGTCCGCTATATTCTGGAGAACGGCGAAGAAATTCGGATTGCAGAAAAAACTCCAGAAGATATCGACAATATTATCTCCGGTAGAAGTATTGCGTGGAGCAATACGTCCGATAGCAGCCTGCTCAACAAGCTGTGGCGAATTTTTCCGGATTTGACCGGAGGTGTCGACGCCTGGCATATTCAGCAAGCCGGTTATGTGGAGCCCGGATCCGACTATAATAATCGAATTCAGGATCGTTGCCGACACTGGCTGGAGAATGTGTTCAAGCCGGACTATTCGGCAAAGATCAAGACGTTTACCGATGCTTGCGATTCGGCGGATCGCGGCGTCAAACAGGTGTACGACAAGATTATCGAGGACTTGGAGAAAGTCTCGGACGCACGATACGACCGCCCAGCTGGTGCGCCAACTGAGACGCCGAGCACCCCAGGTACTCCGGGCACCCCGGGTACGCCGGGCACCCCAGGTGCACCGGGTACGCCAGGTACGCCGGGTACGCCGGGCACCCCAGGTACGCCGGGCACCCCAGGCACCCCAGGCACCCCAGGCACCCCAGGCACCCCAGGCACCCCAGGCACCCCAGGCACCCCAGGCACCCCAGGCACCCCGGGTACGCCGGGCACCCCCGGCGCAACGAATCCGACTTCGACGAATACCACCACGGCGAGCAGTCTCCTGTCCGGGTTGTCATCGCTGACGTCGGCAGCCTCGCAATTGACATCACTCGGCGAGTCCGTCGGTCAAGGTCTCACTTCGTTGAGTACGTCGATCAAAGACACTGTCGACAACGCGATCGAGCAGTTGACAAAGACTTCCGAGACAACGGAAACCGAGGACAAGGACGGCGACGGCAAGCCGGACGGGGACAAGCCGGACGGGGACAAGAACAAGACCGCGGCCGAGTTCGACTTGGGTGGAAAGCATGTCAAGGTCGAGATAGGCGCAGATGGTCAGCCCAAACTCGTGATGACCGACAGTGACGGCACATCGCATGAGTACGGCGTGACTCTGGATGACAAGGGCAATCCGGTCATCTCCACCGACGAGTCGAAGGTGGAGGACGACGAATCCACGACGCCCGGTGACAAATCCGATACGGGAACGCCTGCTACCGAAGAGAACAACGGAAGTAGTCCGGGAAGCGCTTCAAGAGTCCCCTCGACCGGCAAGCGGGAAGAGGACGGCGAGCATACGCCACAGCTTGTACCGGAAGCGGATCCGCAATGGGAGGAGCCCGCCGACAGCGGTGCCGAACTGGCCGAGGCCGGGCCGTTGTGAAGTTGTTCCGCGCCAATGTGATCGGTGACCTTCGCAGGAGGGCGTCATCGTGAACCATTCAGACGATATGGAACAGATCGTCGAGGAGATCCGTCGACGGTCGACGATGCTGCTCGACGAATTCGAGGAGATCAATAGACGCACCGCAGACAAGGACCGTGAGCTTGCCGAACAGTCCGCCATAGGAATGCGTCAGTTCTGGGAAGACCATGCTGAAGAGCTGGCGGCGGCAAAGGCTGAGGCGGAACAGAAAGAGCGGCTCGAGGTCGAGGCACGCGCTGAGCAAGAGCGTCTGAAGGCGGAGGCTCGTGAGCAGCGCGAGGCGATCGCGCGGTCTATTGCCACTCGCAGAGCACACGATGTTGTCACCCCGATAGACGACGAAGGTGACGAGGAATCGGAGTATTACCGCCGCAATAGTTGGTTGATCTGAGGAGCTGCAGGCCGCCGTGCGAGGATTCGGTTAATGGGCCATTGCTTGCGGCCTTGGATCGCGCCGTCGCACGGCGGGCAGGAGCAAGTCCTCGCGACCGCGAAAGCGCTGTTCACCCAACGCGGTGACGAGGTACAGATGGCCGATGTGGCGGAACTCGCGCTCGACGGCCTCCGGCCATGATCACTTGCGCAACAGCTGCGCGAGCTGCAAGACCGGGAGCTTCGGCGGCTCCTCCTCGCGTGGCGCTTCCGGATCGACCACAGTGGTGTGCGGGATAACCGCCTCTGGATCGGAAAATGCCGCATACGTCTTGTCGTGCAACAGTGTGTGCAGCAGATATCCGGTGAGCACGGCCCGCGTCGTCCGCGCGGTCTTGGCCTCGTGCTTCCCGACACCCAACGCGGCCAGCGCGCGACGCCCTTCGACAATGCCGTTATGTGACGCCCCGTCGACCGCTCGCAGAACAACCGACCCGGCCCACGCGGCAGTCAGCGGGATCGCATTCGAGCTGACGGATTCGATATCGGTCGCACCCGCCAACACCAACCCGGGTGTATCGATATCGGGCGCGATGGACTCCGCGGACGGCGCTGTCGGCGCCGGGTAGAGGGCGGCGACCGCGGCAACGCGACGTTGTCCGGCGGCGATCACCGCGCCGCCCGCGCCCATGCCGTGCCCGGCCAGCGCCAGTCGATCCGGATGCACGCTGATCGCGCCGTCGCCGAGTCGGACGCCGGTGCAGATATCGAGTGTGGTGAGCAGATCGGTGGCCAACCCCAGATGTGACGGAATCGGCCCGCGCTCGGTATCGGGCGCCGCGGCCACAAAACCCCAGGAAGCCAGGTGTTCGAGGGTGGCGCGATAGTTGGCGGCGCTGGTCAGCCAGCCGTGGCCGAAGGCGACCGCGGGCAGATTCAGTCCGGACTCCGGGGTGAACACCACGCCGGGCTGACCGGCGATGGCGAGATTGCCACGCAGTACACGGTGAGGCCCCCGGCTGGTCAGGATGCTCAGAAGTGATTTCACAGACGCCGACACGACGTGAACGTTATCCGATAAGTACTCTGGTGAGCCATGTGCGGAATCGTGGGGTACGTCGGGTACCGGGATGCCCTCGGTGTTGTCGTTGACGCGTTGCGCCGCATGGAATATCGCGGATACGACTCGGCGGGCGTCGCGATCCTGGATGGCGCGGGCGTGTTGGCGGTGGAACGCAAGGCGGGCAAACTGGCCAATCTCGAGGCCGAACTCGCCGAAATCGGGACCGATCACTTCGCGGGCACCACCGGCATGGGGCACACCCGATGGGCCACGCACGGTGCGCCGACCGACCGCAACGCCCATCCGCACCGCGACACCACCAACAAGGTGGCCGTTGTGCACAACGGCATCATCGAGAACTTCGCCCCGCTGCGTCGGGAAATCGAAGACGCCGGGGTCGAGTTGGGCAGCGATACCGACACCGAGGTCGCCGTGCACCTGGTGGCGCGCGCATACGCCGACGGCCCGACCGCGGGTGATTTCGCGGCGAGCGCGCTGGCCGTGCTGCGTCGGCTGGAGGGTGCGTTCACGCTGGTCTTCACCCATGCCGACCATCCGGACATCATTGTCGCGGCGCGTCGCTCGACGCCGCTGGTCGTCGGTGTCGGCAGGGGCGAGATGTTTATCGCCTCCGATGTCACCGCATTCATCGAGCACACCCGTGAGGCCGTCGAACTCGGCCAGGACCAGGCCGTCGTAATCACCGCCGACAGCTATACGGTCACCGATTTCGCGGGCAATGACGGACTGGCGCGGACCCGGCCGTTCACCATCGACTGGGATCTGGCCGCCGCCGAGAAGGGCGGGCACGACTTCTTCATGCTGAAGGAGATCGAGGAGCAGCCCGCCGGTGTCGCGGACACGCTGATCGGCCACTTCACCCACGACGAGGCCGGTGGCCGGATCGTGCTGGACGAGCAGCGCCTCGCCGATCAGGAACTGCGCGACTTCGACAAGATATTCGTCGTCGCCTGCGGCAGTTCCTATCACGCCGGACTATTGGCCAAGTACGCGATCGAGCACTGGACTCGGTTGCCCGTCGAGGTCGAACTGGCCAGCGAATTCCGATACCGCGACCCGGTTCTGGATCGGTCGACGCTGGTGGTGGCGATCTCGCAGTCGGGCGAGACCGCCGACACGCTCGAAGCGGTGCGGCACGCGAAGGAGCAGAAGGCGCGCGTGCTCGCCATCTGCAATACCAATGGCGCGCAGATTCCGCGCGAGTCCGATGCGGTGCTCTACACCAGAACCGGGCCGGAGATCGGTGTCGCCTCCACCAAGGCGTTCTTGGCGCAGGTGACCGCGAACTACCTGGTCGGGCTGGCCTTGGCGCAGGCCCGCGGCACCAAGTATCCGGATGAGGTGGCGCGCGAATTCGCCGAACTCGAGGCGATGCCGCACCTGGTGCAGCGGGTGCTCGAGACCGCGCCGCAGGTGCGCGCGATCGCCAGGGAGCTGGCGTACGTGCCGACCGTGCTGTTCCTCGGCCGCCACGTGGGGTATCCGGTGGCGCTGGAAGGTGCGCTCAAGCTCAAGGAACTCGCGTATATGCACGCCGAGGGCTTCGCAGCCGGTGAGCTCAAGCACGGCCCGATCGCGCTGATCGAGCAGGGGTTGCCGGTGATCGTGGTCATGCCCTCACCCAAGGGACGTGCGGTTCTGCATTCGAAGCTGCTCAGCAATATCCGTGAGATCCAGGCCCGCGGCGCCCGCACCATCGTGATTGCCGAGGAGGGCGACGATACGGTGCGCCCGTTTGCCGACGACCTCATCGAGATCCCTTCGGCGCCAACGCTTTTCCAGCCGTTGCTGTCGACCGTTCCGCTGCAGATCTTCGCCGCCGAAGTGGCTCAGGCACGCGGGTACGACATCGATAAGCCGCGCAACCTGGCGAAGTCGGTCACCGTCGAATAACTCAGGCCTGTCCGGCCCGGGTTGTCTCGCTTGCGGTTTCGACACCGCGACGTTCGAGATTGCCCGACAGGACCGCTAGACCCAGCGCGCTCACGACCAGGATGACGCCCACCCAGTTGGGTGAGGTGTAGCCGTAGCCCGCGGCGATGACGACGCCGCCGAGCCAGGCGGAGATCGCGTTGCCGAGATTGAAGGCGCCGATATTGAGGGCGGAGGCCAGGGTCGGCGCGTTGCCTGCCTGGTCGAGGACCCGCTTCTGCAGCGGCGGGACTGTCGCGAAGCCGAGGGCGCCGATGAGGACCACGGTGCCGGCGGCCGCGACCTTGTTGTGCGCGGTCAGCGTGAACAGCGCGAGCGCCAGCGCGAGGCCGCCGAGGCTGGTGTAGAGCATCGGCATGAGATGTCGGTCGGCGAATTTGCCGCCGATCAGGTTGCCGAGGAAGAAGCCGATGCCGAACAGGACCAGCAGCCAGGTGACCGAACTTTCCGCATAACCGGTGACCTCGGTCATCATCGGCGCCAGGTAGGTGATCGCGGCGAAGACGCCACCGAAGCCGAGCACGGTCATTGCCATCGCGAGCAGCACCTGTGGATCGGTGAGCACCGCGAGTTCGTGGCGCAGGCGCGCGTCGTGTGGCGTGGGTTGTTCGGGCACCAGTGCGGCGACAGCGACCAGACCGGCCAGGCCGATCAGCGCGACGAGCAGGAAGGTGAGCCGCCAACCGAACTGCTGGCCGAGCAGTGTGCCCAGCGGCACGCCGACGATGGTCGCGACCGTGAGCCCGGTGAACATCATCGCGATCGCACTGGCCTTGCGATCCGGGCTGACCAGATGTCCGGCCACGACCGATCCGATGCCGAAGAAGGCGCCGTGCGCGAGCGAGGCGACGACGCGTCCGGTCAGCATGAGGCCGAAAGTCGGTGCAAGCGCGGACAATGCATTGCCCGCGACCAGGAGCAACAAGCTGACGAGCAGCATGCGTTTGCGGGACATCCGGGTGCCGAGTCCGGTCATGATCGGCGCGCCGACCAGCACGCCGAGCGCATACCCGGTGACCAGCAGGCCAGCGGTGGGGATCGACACTGCGTAGGTGTCGGCGATGTCGGGCAGCAGTCCGACGACGACGAATTCGGTGGTGCCGATTCCGAAGGCCCCGAGTGTCAGGGCGAGTAGTGCCAGCGGCATGAGCACGAGCCTCCACATGATGTTGTGCCAGAGCTTTACAGGCGGCCACAATAATTGCAGGCGCTTACTATTTGCAAGCGCGGGCTATTGCGAGAACCATCTATCCTGGAGGACCGAGCCCCGACGCAGAAGGAACGCCATGACTGCGGATGCCGCCCTGACCGGCCTGGCCGATGGTTGGTACGCACTGTCGCTGCTGCACGATCGGATCGAGGCGCATATCGAACGCGCCTTGCAATCCGGTCACGAGCTGAGCGTGCGCGAGTTTTCCTTGCTCGTCGTGCTCAGCCGTCAACACGACGGCCCCGGTGGACACCTGCGGATGAACCAGGTCGCCGAAGCCGTGGTGCTCAGCCAGAGCGCGACAACCCGCTTGGTCACCCGCCTCGAAGATCGGGGCCTGCTACAGCGCTACCTCTGCCCCGACGACCGCCGCGGCATCTACACCGACGTCACCTCCGCGGGCCTGGAACTACTGACCCGCGCCCGCCCCACCCACGACACCGCCCTGTCCGGCGCCTTGGGCCAGGCCGCCGCCGACCCCGAACTGGCCCCCCTTGTCGCCGCCGTAGAAGCGATGAACACCAATGCCGCCCGAGGCACCCGTATTCCGCAGGCGTAGCCCCGCATTAGGCGCAGGGTGATCAGCTCGATGACCAGCCGCTCGGTCTCGACGCCGACCGCGTGGGCGCGCGATGCGATCGTGGGAATTCTCGACGGTTTCCAGCGGTGCCGCCGATGCTCAACGACTTCACGGCGCGCCTCGTCGACCTCTTCGTGCCATCCTCGATGCGTCGTGGTGCCTGATCACATGGTCCGAATCTCGCCGGTGCTGCTCAGGATGGGTCGATCAGTGCGATGGACCAGCCGCACTCGGCCTGGCATGAGTCGAGGTCGGGCAGGGCACGACCGCGACGCAGAGCGCTGATCGGGCCCGGCTATTCGACGGTGACGGTGCCGCGCATCTGCGGATGCAGAGAGCACAGGTAGCGATAGGTGCCTGGGGCGAAGAAGGTGTAGCTCCATTCGCCTTTGTTGAAGATCGGGCTGTTGATGCCCATGGCCTTATCGCCGATGCCCTGGACGGTGTGCGGGACGGAGTCCTTGAACCTCCAGGTCACGGTCTCGCCGACCTTGACGGTGATATCGGCGGGGGAGAACTTCATATCCGTGACGTCGACGGTGACGGCCGCGGGTTTCGAATCGCCGGACTTGGTGGTCGTCGCCTGACCGGCCTTCGCAGTGGTCGATGCGGCGGTCGAGTTCGTGTCGCCGGAGCCGCAGCCTGCCGACAACAGCATCGCAGCCAGGATGAATCCGGTGGTGATCCGGATGGACATCGCGCGGCGCACCATCGGCATGACGTCCAAGCGTAGTCTGCTGACGGTACGGGTCCGCGCAGCGCCCATGGCGATCCCGTACCAGCGCAACCGCAGTGCCCGATCGACGCAGTGGAGGCGAGCGTTTCATGCCCAACCAGCGGGACTATTTCACCGCCGATGAAGTGCGCGCGGCCGAGGCCGAGCTGTTCGCCCGTGTTCCCGAGGGCATGCCGATGCATCGGGCGGCCTACGGATTGGCGACGGTGGTCGCGAGCGAGTTGCGCGCCCGGACCGGCGGCATCGCGGGCAGGTCGGTGCTGCTGCTCGTCGGCTCCGGCGATAACGGCGGTGATGTGCTCTGGGCCGGATCGATGCTGCGTCGCCGCGGCGTCGCCGTCAGCGCGGTGCTATTGAATCCGGAACGGGCTCACGCGAAAGGCCTTGCCGCACTGCACAAGGCAGGTGGTCGGATCCGAACCGCGGCGCAGGTGTCGCATGCTGGCGCCGCGAACTCAGCCGGGGCGGGCGATGCCGGATCGAACCACAGCGCACCGATGCTGGACGAAACAGGCTTGGGCGCACCTGATCTGGTGATCGATGGCATCGTCGGCATCTCCGGCCGCGGCCCGCTGCGCCCGATGGCCGCGGAAATCGTTGCTGCTCTGCGTGTTCCGATCATCGCCGCGGACCTGCCGAGCGGAGTCGATCCGGATACCGGCGCGGTGACCGGCCCCGCGGTGCGCGCCGAGGTCACGGTCACCTTCGGCGCATATAAGCCGGTGCATGCTTTGGCGGCGCCCTACTGCGGCCGAATCGAGTTGGTACCCATCGGTTTACGGCTGCCGGAACCGAATCTCGCGGCGCTGGAACCAGCGGAGATCGGTGCGCGGTGGCCGATCCCGGGACCCGCCGACGACAAATACACCCAGGGCGTCACCGGCATCTGCGCGGGCAGCGCGACCTATCCCGGCGCAGCCGTACTGTGCACCGGCGCCGCCGTCGCGGCCACCTCCGGCATGGTCCGCTACGTCGGAACCGGCGCCGCCGAGGTCCTCGACAATTTCCCCGAAGTCATTGCCGCCCAGACCATCTCGTCCACCGGCCGAGTCCAGTCCTGGGTATTCGGTCCCGGCGCGGGCACCGACACCGACGCCAACAAGCGACTCGCCGAAATCCTCGCCACCGATCTTCCCGTTGTCGTCGACGCCGATGGCCTGACCTTGCTGGCCGCCGATCCCGATCTGGTCCGCGGCCGCACCGCCCCCACCGTATTGACCCCGCACGCAGGCGAATTCGCCCGCCTGACCGGGGAAGAGGTCGGCCACGATCGGGTAGCCGCCGTGCGCGACCTCGCCGAATCCTGGCAACTCACTGTCCTGCTCAAAGGCCGCGCCACCCTCGTCGCCACCCCGGGCTGCCCGGTACTGGTCAACGAAGCGGGTGGTTCCTGGGCCGCCACCGCGGGCGCGGGTGACGTCTTGTCCGGCATTATCGGCGCCCTCCTCGCCGCGGGCCGCGACCCCGCCTGGTCCGCGGCTGCCGCCGCCCGTGCCCACTCCCTGGCTGCCAACCTCTCGGCCCACGAAGATCACCGCTACGCTGCCCCCACCTCCGCATCCCCCCTCCTCGACCACCTGCGCCCGGCAATCCGCGTCTTGCGCACGCTTGCGGCGAAGTGACGTGCACTGGCCGGGACCGCACTCGCAACTGCCGCGTCGACGCCCCTGCTCGACGCGCTGATCTCGGCAACCGCACTCCTCGAGGGCGGCAGTCGGGGGGCATCCGTGTCCTATTCGGGCGCACCGCCAAGTGACCCCGCCGTCCCGTTCGAACCGATGCCCTCGCGCGAGCCAGATGCCGAATGGCAGGATCAATAAGCGTGGAGGCGCAAGTGGAGACGGTTATCGATCTGGATGCCATTGCTCACAACGTGCAGATCCTGCGTGCACATGCGGGGGATGCGGCGGTGATGGCGGTGGTCAAGGCCGACGGCTACAACCACGGCGCCGTCGAGGTCGGGCGGGCGGCGCTGGCGGCCGGTGCGGCCGAACTCGGGGTCACCACGGTCGCCGAGGCGGTGCAATTGCGTACCGCCGGAATTACCGCCCCGATCCTGTGCTGGCTCAATAATTCCGATGCCGACTTCGGCGCCGCGATCGAGCACGATATCGAGATCGGCGTCTCCTCGCTGGCACACCTGCGTGCGGTCGAGGCCGCGGCGCGTGCCACCGGCCGGACCGCCGTCGTCTCGCTGAAGGTCGACACCGGTCTCAATCGAAACGGCGTCGCGTCGCCCGAGTACCCGGCGGTGCTCACAGCCCTGCGCATGCTGGTAGACGAACAGGTGGTGCGGTTCCGCGCGATCTTCTCCCACCTCGCCCACGCCGACGAGCCGGAACATCCCTACCTGGACATCCAGCGCGACCGATTCGTCGAGGCCACCGCCGCCGCCAAGGAGCACGGCCTCGAACCGGAACTGGTCCACCTCGCGAACTCGGCGGCGACGCTCACCCGCCCGGATCTGGCATTCGATATGGTCCGGCCCGGTATCGCGATGTACGGCCTGACCCCGATCCCGGAACTCGGCGAGTTCGGCCTGCGCCCCGCGATGACTTTCCAAGCGCGCGTCGCCCTGGTCAAGCAGGTCGCCGAAGGCGAGGGCATCTCCTATGGTCACCAGTGGATCGCGCCGCAGGACACCACTGTCGCTCTCATCCCCGCCGGATACGCCGACGGCGTGTTGCGTTCGATGAGCAACCGCTTCGCGGTGTGGCTCGGCGGTGAGCTGCGCCCCAACGTCGGCCGCATCTGCATGGACCAATTCATCGTCGATCTCGGTGACAATGCGGCAGGCGTCACCGAGGGCGATACCGCGATCCTGTTCGGCGCGGACCAACCGCGTGCCCAGGAATGGGCCGATCTGCTCGACACGATCCACTACGAAATCGTGTGCGCTCCACACGGCCGAGTGCTGCGGCGCCACATAGGGGGATTTCGATGAGAACAGCCGTCCGCGGCGGACGCGCCACCGCCGGTGTGGTCGGCGCGCTGGCCGGTGCCCATGCCTTGCGCTGTATCGGCACCCGCGTGCTCTGGCCCGCCCACGCCGACGAGTACCGCGACGAGAACGTCGACCTGCTGGACGCGGATCGCTCCGGTGCGGTGTTCACCGAAGACGGTGTGTGCCTTGCCACCCGGGAATGCGGTCCGTCCGACGCACCGGTCACCGTGATCTTCGTGCATATCGTCGACGCCGCACTCGACCGGCTGTTCATGCGCGCGGGAGTCATCGAGGACATCCCAGCAACCGCGGAGGTCGCCGGTGGCTGAACGGCAGCAGCGGATTCTGCCCACGGTCGCCGACACCGAGGCGTTCGGTCGCGAACTCGCCGCCGGACTGGGCGCGGGTGATCTGGTGGTACTCGACGGACCGCTCGGCGCCGGTAAAACCGCACTGACTCGCGGTATCGCGGAGGGCCTCGGCGTGCAGGGCCGGGTCAGCTCGCCGACCTTCATCATCGCCCGCCAGCATCGGGCTGGGCAGCGCGAGGGCGCCGCGTCGGTACCGCTGGTGCACGTGGACGCCTACCGACTCGGCGGCGATCTGGATGAACTGGACGCCCTGGATCTCGACACCGATCTGCATCAGGCGGTCGTAGTGGTGGAGTGGGGCAAGGGTGTCGTGGAACACCTTGCCGAGCGGCACCTGTACGTTTTGCTCTCGCGCGAACCGAATTCCGAAGTCCGCACCGCGATCTGGGAATGGGTCGGTTAGGTCGCGGAGACAGCTGATGGTGCGGGTGCCGAAACTACCGAGTAGCTCCGCACCGCACGCAGGGTACCACCCGGTATCGTTGGGCCAATCATGCTTGTACTAGCCGTCGACACCGCGACCCCTGCCGTGACAGCGGGATTGGTGGAACTGGAGCAGGTCGCACCCGGCACCGTCGCCCCGGCGCGGGTCCATACCGTCGCCGCTCGCGTCCGGGTCGACGCCCGCGCCCACGCTGAGGTGCTCACCCCGCAAATCCTCGAATGCCTCTCGGAGGCAGATCGTTCCAGGGCCGATATCGAGGCGGTCGTGGTCGGCATCGGGCCGGGTCCGTTCACCGGACTCCGGGTCGGTATGGCGACCGCCGCCGCCTTCGGTGACGCACTCGGCGTCCCGGTCTACGGTGTGTGCAGCCTCGACGCGATCGCCGCCGACGCGGTCCTCGAACCCTCGCTGCTGCCCGGCATCACACCCGAGAGCGAACTGCTCGTGGTCACCGACGCGCGCCGCCGCGAGGTGTACTGGGCCCGCTACCGTGACGGATATCGCATCGCGGGCCCGGAGGTGAGCAAGCCCGGTGACCTGGATCCCGTGCAGGCCACCATGATCGCCGGATCCGCATCGCACGTCGACCTGTTCGACCTGCCGGTACTTCCGGCCGAGACCCCGTCACCTGCCGGTCTGGTCCGGGTCGCGGCTCCCGAACTGCTGGCGCGCGCTGTACCGGAACCGTTGATCCCGCTGTACTTGCGCCGACCGGACGCGGTCGAACGGAGCTATCGCATGCTCGACCGGACGGGAGCGTGACGGCCGTGGAGTCCGACCGGAGGTCCACGGGGCCAAGCCCCGCAGCTCAGGGGGTGCGGGGGTCTTCCCCACCGGAGCCGAGCAGACCCACGCCGCGCATCGAGCCCATGGACGTTGTGGATATCGAGCGCTGTGTCGAACTCGAGCAGTTGTTGTTCCCGGAGGACGATCCGTGGCAGGCGGTGTCCTTCCGCTCGGAGCTGGCCGGGTCGCACAACCGCTATATCGTCGCGCGCGACGAGGCCGGGCGAATGGTCGGCTATGCGGGTATCGCGCTGCTCGGTGATGCCGAACATCCCGAGGCCGAGGTGCACACCATCGGCGTCGATCCGGGCTGCCATCGCCGCGGTGTCGGCACGATACTGCTGGAGGCGCTGCTCGCCGAAGCCGGAAAGCGCGGCGGGCCGGTCTTCCTCGAGGTGCGCACCGATAACGCCCCCGCCATCGCGCTCTATGCCAAGCATGGCTTCCACATCATCGGCCTGCGCAAGAACTACTACCATCCCAGCGGCGCCGACGCCTACACCATGCGCCGACCGGAACTGACCGCCGCGAACCCGGCTTGGGGCCCGCGGCCGGCCGAAACGGCACAACCGAACGAGGTGCTGTCGTGATCGTCATGGGTATCGAAAGTTCCTGCGACGAAACGGGAGTCGGCATTGTGCGCCGGCACCCCGACGGTAGCTGTGAACTGCTCGCCGACGAGGTAGCCTCCAGCGTCGAACAGCACGCCCGCTACGGCGGTGTGGTTCCGGAGATCGCCTCGCGCGCCCACCTCGAGGCCATCGTGCCCGCGATGCGCCGCGCGCTGGCCGCCGCGGGCATCAGCAAGCCCGACGCGCTCGCGGTGACCATCGGACCCGGACTGGCCGGTGCCCTGCTGGTCGGCGTCGCGGCCGCGAAAGCCTATGCGGCAGCGTGGGATGTGCCGTTCTACGCCCTGAACCATCTCGGCGGGCATGTCGCGGTGGACACCCTCGAACACGGCCCGATGCCGCCGTGCGTCGCGCTGCTGGTCTCCGGTGGGCACACGCATCTGCTGCACGTGACGGATCTTTCCGCGCCGATTGTCGAACTGGGCAGCACCGTCGACGATGCGGCGGGCGAAGCCTTCGACAAGGTCGCCCGGCTACTCGGCCTCGGCTTCCCGGGCGGACCCGCACTGGATGCGGCTGCGGCACACGGCGATCCGAAGGCCATCGCGTTTCCCCGAGGCATGACCGGCCCGCGCGACCCCCGCTACGATTTCTCCTTCTCCGGCCTCAAAACCGCCGTCGCCCGCTATGTCGAGGCGGCCCAGCGCAATGGCTTCACCGCCGACGAACTGCCTATCCCGGATATCGCGGCATCCTTCCAGGAGTCGGTCGCCGACGTACTCACCATGAAGGCAGTGCGTGCGGCCCAGGATGTCGGTGTCGAGACCCTGGTCCTCGGCGGCGGCGCCACCGCCAACTCCCGAATCCGCTCGATGGCCGAAGACCGCTGCGCTGCAGCCGGATTGCGCCTTCGCGTCCCCAAACCGCGCCTGTGCACCGACAACGGCGTCATGATCGCCGCCCTCGGCGCCCATGTCATCGCGGGCGGCGCCTCCCCCTCACCCCTGACCGTCGCCACCGACCCCGGCCTCCCAGTCTCTGTCAGCCAAGTCGGCTGACCCGCATCCACCGGGCGCCCGCGAGGGGCCTTCACCTCTCAGTCGTGCGGCCCGACCGACTGCCCGGCCTGCCCTGCACTCGACCCCGAATTCACCCTGGGCGGGAACGAAATTCGCGATTGCGCAGGCGTCGGCAACACCTGCAACGGAGTGGTCTGCGGCGCAGATGAGGCCGGACCACGGTCCGGCCCCGACGACCCCAGACCCGGTGCATTCGGATTTCCGAACAGCGGACCGAGCAACTCCGGGAACGGGATCGGCGGCAGGTTCGGATCCGGGCGCAGTGTCGGCGCGGACGGGGTTGTGGTCCCGGCGGGCGACGGGGCGGTCGTGGTGGCCGGTTGGCTTCGGTCCGGGGTGAGCGAGGGGATACCGGCGCCGGAGGGCCGGGTGGGGCTCTCCCGGTTCGGGCCGGTGGTCGAAGTGCCAGCACTAGTCGGCGGCACCACCGTCACCGACGTCGGGGGTAGTTGGCCACTGCTGGTGGTGCCCGCGGGGGAGATCTCTTCGTCCCCGGTCGGCGCGAAGGTATTCACCCCGTAGCCGATGACCAGTCCGACCACCACGATCGCACCCGCCAGGGTGCCGACGACCTTGGTGAAGGTACCGACCGGCGCGTCCGCGGCGCCGACCACCGGGAATACCGACGGCTGCACCGAATCCGCCACCAGCGCGGCGCCTTTCGCGATCACCGCCTCCGGATCGTCGATGGTGTGCACCGGAATGTCCAGCTCACGTTCGAGGGTGGATAGGACGGCCGGAATATTGGCCCCGCCGCCGATCACTATGACGGCCTGCGGGAATCTGGGCGCCCGCGCGAAGACCGCGGCGGCGAAGAAGGCGGTCTCGCGCAGCAGATCCGAGATCAGTTCCTCGAAGTCGGCCCTGGTCAGCTTGAGCGGCTGCCCCGCGACATGGTCGATGGTTACGGCGGGCGCGATCGACAGGTGTTCCTTGGCGGCGCGGCCGCGGTTGGTCAGCATGCCCCGGTTGGGTCGGGTGCCGCGCCGCGCGTAGTGCAGATCGACGAGGTGGTGATAGATCAGCTCATCGATCGCGTTGCCGCTGATCGCCGCGGTGCGCTCGGTGCGCAGGATGGTGGAGTCGGCCTGATCGGCGACGGTGACGCTGAGACCGGTTGCGCCGAGATCGACGATGGCGACCGTGTCGTAGCGGTCTGCGAGTCCGGTGTGCCGCAAATACATCAGTGCCGCAGTACCTTCCGGCACCAGCCGCAGATCGCGCTGTTTGCCGGTGGCCGACCGGATCACCTGCGCCTGCTCGTTACTGCGGTAGGCGACCGCGACGCTCGTGGGCCGGCGACCGGCGGCGGAATCGACACCGATCGATGTCGCACCGGCGAAGCGCGCACCGACCGGATGCGTCGGAAAGGCCACGTCATAGGAGACCTGCGCGGTCGGGAGCTGGGTGGTCATCAGTTCGATCGAGGACGCGACGAGATCGCCGAGATCGGAGTGGGCCGCGTCCGCGGAAACCACCCGATAGTCGAAACTCTGCGTGCCGTTGGACGCGGTCGCGACCAGTGCCGAGCACACGACCTCGTTACCGGCCGATATGCCGAGGGATGTTCGCATGTCACCTCCCTTCGAGCGGATGGTCATGGTGTCGCCGACCATCTCGAATGAACAGCCGGATTGCTCGCGTGGATGGCGAGCGATCCGGACGCGGGACCGGGCCGACCCGTTGTCCGGATGGGTTGCTGGGACGGCCATGGATCACGTGTGGTCTTGCCCTCTGGTGAAGCTTCTTGTGGAAACGCTGGTGTTGTGACGCTGGTTCGAACTCGGTACTGACGCTGATCTTGCTCTTGCGGAGCGGGTATTGCTCTGTGGCGCTGGGTGTTTCGTGGCGCTCGGTGCTCCCCCACGACGCCGGTTCGGGCCGAACACGGCGAGCGGAGCACGACCGTCGTCAATACTGTCACAATCCGTTATCCGAACGTTACAGATTTGCTGAAGTCTTGGGAAGCCCTCAGGCGCTGTGGCGTGGCGCGTCGCACGCGTGTCGGAAAACGACACGACGTGCCCGGACCAACGGTTTTGGCACAGTCCAACCTTGAGCGCTGGCACTCTCATGTATAGAGTGCTAGTCGGCACTGTGTGATGTGCGTGTGCCAGTTCGACTACTGAGCAAGGGTCCCGGCACCCGCGACGACGGGGCTGATGCGCAGGGTCGAGTTCGAGTGACCGCCGGCGACTGCTTGCGGGTCGCTCGATACAACACCGATACCGATGGTCCGGGACAACAGTTCCGGACGACCGTAAATCCCCTGAAAGTGGAGGGCTCAACGTGGCGAGCGTGAACATCAAGCCGCTCGAGGACAAGATCCTCGTCCAGGCCAACGAGGCCGAGACGACGACGGCCTCCGGCCTGGTCATCCCCGACACGGCGAAGGAGAAGCCGCAGGAGGGCACCGTCATCGCCGTCGGCGACGGACGCGTCACCGACAAGGGTGACCGCATCCCGGTCGACGTCAAGGAAGGCGACGTCGTCATCTACAGCAAGTACGGCGGCACCGAGATCAAGTACCAGGGCGAGGAGTACCTCATCCTGTCGGCGCGCGACATCCTGGCCGTCGTCACCAAGTAGCCGATAGGCACATGCGTTCCGCCCCGGTGTCTTTCGCGACCCGGGGCGGAGTGCGTTCGGCCCAGAACACACAGGAGCTGACAAACACATGGCAAAGCAGATCGAGTTCGACGAGAACGCTCGTCGTGCTCTCGAGCGCGGTGTCGACAAGCTCGCCGATGCGGTGAAGGTCACCCTCGGGCCGCGTGGTCGCCACGTCGTGCTCGCGAAGGCATTCGGCGGCCCGACGGTGACCAACGACGGTGTCACCATCGCGCGTGATATCGACCTCGAGGATCCGTTCGAGAACCTCGGCGCGCAGCTGGTCAAGAGCGTTGCGACCAAGACCAACGATGTCGCGGGTGACGGCACCACCACCGCCACCGTGCTGGCCCAGGCGCTGGTCCGCGCAGGCCTGAAAAACGTTGCCGCGGGCGCGAATCCGATCGCGGTCGGTTCGGGCATCGCCAAGGCTGCCGACGCGGTCTCCGAGGCGCTGCTCGCGCTGGCCACCCCGGTCTCCGGTGAGCAGGCCATCGCGCAGGTCGCCACCGTCTCCTCGCGTGACGAGGAGATCGGCGCGATGGTCGGCAAGGCGCTGACCACCGTCGGCAAGGACGGCGTCGTCACCGTCGAGGAGTCCTCGACGCTGCAGACCGAACTTGTCGTCACCGAGGGCGTGCAGTTCGACAAGGGTTACCTCTCGCCCTACTTCGTCACCGATGCCGACAGCCAGCAGGCCATCCTCGAGGATGCCTACATCCTGCTGAACCGGGAGAAGATCAGCTCGCTGCCCGATCTGCTCCCGCTGCTGGAGAAGATCGCCGAATCCGGCAAGCCGGTGCTGATCATCGCCGAGGACGTCGAGGGCGAGGCGCTGTCCACTCTGGTGGTCAACTCGATCCGCAAGACCCTCAAGGCCGTTGCGGTGAAGGCCCCGTTCTTCGGTGACCGGCGCAAGGCGTTTCTCGACGATCTCGCCGTCGTTACCGCGGGCACCGTGGTCAACCCGGATCTGGGCATCGCGCTGCGCGAGGCGGGCATCGAGGTGCTCGGCAAGGCGCGTCGCGTGGTCGTCACCAAGGACGACACCACGATCATCGACGGTGCCGGCACCGCCGAGGACATCGCGACCCGCGGCGCGCAGCTGCGGCGCGAGATCGAGGCCACCGATTCCGATTGGGATCGGGAGAAGCTCGAGGAGCGCCTGGCCAAGCTGGCCGGTGGCGTCGCGGTGATCAAGGTCGGCGCGGCCACCGAGACCGCGCTCAAGGAGCGCAAGTACCGGGTCGAGGACGCGGTGAGTGCGGCCAAGGCCGCCGTCGACGAGGGCATCGTGCCCGGCGGTGGCACCGCGCTGGTGCACGCCGCCGCCAAGCTCGTCGAACTGCGCGACTCGCTCTCCGGCGATGAGGCCATCGGCGTCGATGCGGTGCGTACCGCACTGCGTGCGCCGCTGTACTGGATCGCCACCAATGCGGGTGTGGACGGTTCCGTGGTGGTCAGCAAGGTCGCCGATGGCAAGGAGGGCTTCAATGCCGCCACCCTCGCCTATGGTGATCTGCTCACCGACGGTGTCGTGGACCCGGTGAAGGTGACCCGTTCCGCAGTCGTGAACGCGGCGTCGGTGGCCCGGATGATCCTCACCACCGAGAGCGCCGTGGTCGACAAGCCTGCCGAAGAGGAGCACGACCACAGCCACCACGGTCACGCGCACTGAGCGTAGGCCGCACGGCAATGGCCCCCGGGATCGCACGTCGTCCCGGGGGCCTTCGTTTATGAACAATATGAACGCAAAGGCCGGATAATAAGTCGAAAAATATCAATCGCGGCTCCCCTGCCACCCCGAACCCTGTGCCGATCGGTAGGTGCCGCCGAGAGTTTCGCTATGGACCGGCGGACTGTCGCCAGCCGGGTTCTGGGCGTACCCGACGAGTTACCCTGTGCCGGCGAAATCAGTTGTTTCGTGGGCAGTGGTGACGTAGATCGGCCGTCTGTACAGAGATTTACGAGGCGACGGGTGGCTGCTCAGCGGCGATGGCGGCGAGCAATCTGGCACGCAGGGCGGCGGGCGGCTGGGCCGCCATCGCCTCCGCGAACGCGGCGAGGACTTCCTTCGTCTGCTTGACTTCGGTCATGAATTCCGCGCGTAGTGCGGGGTCCTCGCCGTCGAGCACTTCCTGTACCGCATTGTGTTCTTCGTCGTCGATCGATCCGAGCGCGACGGCGTGCGCGAGATCGATCCGAGCTTCGTTCATCTCACGTCACCCCCAAACTTTTCTTCAGTCGTGTCAATCCGTCCCGTATCCGGGACTTAACGGTCGGTAGCCCCACGCCGAGGAAGTCGGCGACTTCCGCGTAGGTTCGCCCGCCGTAGTAGGCGAGCGAGATGGCTTCCCGCTGAGTCTGTGTCAATGTCCCCAGACCCTGCTGGACGGCCCGTTGCTCGAACCTGCGCTCTACCTCTTCGGTGACCTCATCGAATTCATTACCGAGAACCCTTATCCCGTAAGCGACTTCGCGCAGGGTGTGGGCCTGTTCGGTGCGGACCCGGTCGACGGCCCGCCGATGTGCGAGGGTCATCAACCATGTCACCGCGGATCCTTTGGCCGCGTCGAAACTGGATGCGGTCCGCCAGATCTGGAGATACACCTCCTGGGTGGTCTCCTCCGCGTAGCCGGGGTCGTGCAGGACGCGTAGCACCAGACCGAATACGCGCGCGCACGTTCGGTCGTACAGCTCGGCGAATGCCTCCTGGTCGGACCGGCCGCAACGTTCGAGAAGTGCGGCGAGTTCGATACTTTCGGCGGCGCGTGCCGTTACCGCAGATTCCACCCCGTTCGAAGCGACGGTAGGTGGGATGGCTTCTCTTCGGAACGAGTCGCCCTCTGCGGCCGGCGGCCGCGTTGTCACAACGCTCCATTCTGTGTCATCGGTCACTACCGTAGCTGGCTGCTATCACACCCTGTGCAGTGGGGTATCAGTGAACCTTGTGTGGACTAGCAACTACCCGGTAAACCTCGACGCGCAGGCGGTTCTGGCGGGGGACACGCCGTGACACGCCGATGGTTTTCGCGAAACGCCGTATGTGCAATCGACTCCGGCTTGTGGCCGCCGCCGCGTGTTTGCTAGGCATTCGGCGCGCCGCGCCACCTGGATGGGAAGAAGTTGGTTTCACACGGCCATGCGACGCCGGTTGCGCCGGGCGTGCATCTCGCGCTCGGTTTCCGACATACCGCCCCAGATGCCATAGGGCTCGCTGACTTTGAGCGCGTGGCTGCGGCACTGCATGAGCACCGGGCAGGCCCGGCAGATCTCCTTGGCGCGCATCTCGCGCGCGGTACGGGCGCGGCCGCGTTCACCGTCCGGGTGGAAAAACACCGCGGAATCCTGGCCTCGGCAGGATCCCCGCATCTGCCAGTCCCAGACGTCCGCGTTCGGTCCGGGGAGGTGGGTCGGCATGGGCATTGGTGAACTCCTCGTGGTGCGAGCTCGTCAGTGTTGTCGAGCAGTTGTTCTGCAACAGTTGTGGCCACGGCGCTGGGTCGGCGACGTGCCAGGGGCTCGCCTATTGCGGTCGCTGCAATTTCGCGCGGCACCGACCGTGGCGATGAGCTACGTTAGGTCCAGCCGCGAAATTCCGTCAATAGTTCGACGCGGCAGTTTCCTAAATCTTAAGCTGCGAAATTTAACCTCGAAGCTGTTTACTTTTTTGGACCAGTCCGGTAAATATGATCGGTTGACCGGAGTCCGGTTTGTCTTCGCATGGCGCCAGTATTCCGCATTCCCGCAGGTGGGAAAGGGTCGATGCTCGCCTCCCCGTGTGGTAGCGAGTACGCCGCGGCATGGGCCCTGTCACATCGTCGATGTGCGGGTTCGATGTCCGGTCGATCGGAGATGGCGGAAACGGGACGCTGAGGTTAATGGCGTGAAACGCGTGTGAATTCCGGTTGCACACGCTATGTGATTGCCGGTAGTACTTTTACCTGATGGAAACCTGGCGACGGCGATGAAATCGCTCAATATTAGCCGGAAGTACTTGGCAGACGGTTTCTCGCGGCGCGGGCGCCCGCACCGCTTGGGATAGAGTTCGCCCGTGCTCGTGCCTGCTTCCCCTACATATATCGCGTCGGCCATGCTTGTCGACGCGGCTTTCGGTGCCTGCCCCGGCCGTGTCGCTACCGAGTTGCCAGCCGCCGCGAATCCGCTCGATTCCTGGTATCGGGCGGTGATCCTCGGTGGTCAGGGCTGCTATGCCGCGGCACGGGAAGAGTTGCGGGTATTGCGCGCGCGAACCACCGATCCGGTGTTGCTGTCGCTGGCCGCGAGTACTGAAGGCTCGTTTCTACGTCAGCTCGGCTGGCATGCCCGTGCTGCCGGATACGACGGTCGCGCGGCCGCGTTGATCCTGCCGACGGCGGCCACAGTCGGGCCCGATCGGGTGGACGCGATCTGTGATGCGCTGACCGGTCTCGCGGCCGACGCGCTCGGTACCGGCCGCCTGGCGCTGGCCACCCGTCTGCTCCGCCGCAGTCATGACGCGATGACCCAGGCGGACTCCCCGCACGGCTGGCGAACGCTGATCCGCTGGCATTGGGTCTGCGCGGAGACCGCACTCGCTTCCGGTGCCGCCGACACCGCCGCCCCCCATGTCGCGACGGCCCTCGCACTGGCCGAGGACGGCCCCTCGGTCCGGCACCGGGTCAAGTCCCGGCTCTTGGTGGCCGCGACCGCCGCGGCGGCCGGTGATATCGACCACGCGCGCGCGCTCGCCGAAGAGGTCGCCGAGCAGTGTCGCGAGTACGGATTGCTCCCATTGCGTTGGGCCAGTTCGATGTTGCGCGCCGGAGTGTCCGTCGGCGCGGGCGCCGGCGCGGCCGCTACCGATGCGCAGAGATGCGCGGAGACTATCTGCCGTCGTGGCGGGCGCTTTCGTCCCATGAGTGATTCCCAAGTCTGATCAAGAGACCACCGTGTTGCCCGTATCCACGGGCTGTATCGCTATTGTTAGATCCGTTCCGCCCCTTCGGCGGAAGCACTGGTCATCTCCGCCGGTGCCACTTGTAACGCCAGGAAATTCTCTGACGATGACGAACACGGGCGAAGAGTTGGACCTCGCCGTCGCTGCCGCTGCGCAGGGCGACAGATCCGCTTTAGCCCAGGTACTCGAAATGGTCCGCCCGTTGGTGGTGCGCTATTGCCGCGCGCGGATCGGCGCCGCGGAGCGTGGACAGCTCTCTGCGGACGACGTTGCGCAGGAGGTATGTCTGGCCGTGATGACAGCTCTGCCCCGGTATCAGGACCAGGGCAGGCCCTTCATGGCCTTCGTATACGGAATCGCTTCGCACAAGGTTGCCGACGCTCATCGCAACGCCGCCCGTAACAAGGCGGAGGCAATGGCCGAAGTACCAGATGTCATATCCACCGACCAGGGGCCGGAACAGCGCGCTCTGGAATCCGAAACGAGCAGGCAGATGAATAGCCTGCTCGCGACGCTTCCGGAGAAGCATCGCGAGATTCTGATCATGCGTTTGGTCATGGGTTTGTCAGCAGAAGAAACCGCAGTCGCCGTGGGCAGTACGGCGGGTGCGGTACGCGTCGCCCAACACCGGGCGCTCGCGAAACTGAAGTCACAAGTGGCGAGGGCAGGTGAAATGTATGGCTAGGGATGGCGAGCGCGGTCGGGGCGACTGGAAGGCGCGACGTGGATCGCGAAATAGCGGTCCCTACGCCGGGAGTGGTGACACTGGTCCGGTGGACATCGCGGCGGTGCGCAAAGACGATGCGCTGATTGATGCCATTGCTAGTAACGGACCGGTGCAGACCGACAGCGCGGAAGAGTTTCAGCTCGCGGCGCTGCTGGCGGATTGGCGAGCGGAGCTGATTTCTCCGCCGCTGCCTGCTGAACCGAACCTCGATGAGATCGTTGCCGCGGTCAATCAGGAGATCGGTGCCCGGCAGGTCCGCGTCGGTGCACAGTCCGGTCGGCGACTACGGCTTGTCAGTCCGATTCTCGGGACGGCTGCCGCGCTGGCTCTGGTCATCGGTGGTCTGTCGGCGTTCTCCTATGGCGCCGCTCCGGGTGATCCGCTCTGGCGGGTCAAGGAAGTCGTGTTCAGCGAGCAAGCGCAGTCGACCGTGGTGCAGCGTGCCGACAGCGATCTGGCCACCGCGAAAGTGGCACTCGCTCAGGACAATCCGACGCAGGCCAGAGAAAAGCTGGAGGGCGCCAAGGCAAATGCCGAGCTGATCGACGATCCGGTCAAGCGGGACAAGCGAATCAACGAACTCAACGCCTTGATTGCGGAGTTGAACAAGGTCGCTCCGGAGATCGGGAAGTTGCTTGTGCCGAGTACGGCACCGACGACATCCAACCCGGCGGCAACCGATGGCACCAACCCGACGACCACCAAGCCGTCGGGCAGTACTGGTTCGACCTCCGTCATGGCGCCGCCGGTCGATACGACGGCACCGAATACACCGGGTAAGTCGACATCGCCGACAACCCAGCCGCCGGTGACCACTCCAGAACAGCCGACCCAGCCCAGTCATCCGAACCAGGGGCCGCCGAGCACCGTGGTGGGAACCCAACCCACAGGGGTCGTGCCGAGCGTGGACAGTAGCCCGCCCGCGCAACCCCCGACCCATCAGCAGCCGCCGACCTTCGTGATTCCCACTGTTTTGCCATCATTGCCGTCTTTGCCGGGGTTGCCCGGATCGAGCCCGACCCCTTAATCGGAGTCGATCCTCCGATAGCGCTTTGGTTCGTCGAAGCGCTCGATGCAGCAGAAGCGCTGTGGCGGATATATATCCGCCACAGCCGCGCGTGTCGTGAGTGCGTGGACATCCGAATCATCGTGCATGAACCGATCGCCGACCGGCGGTCGGCTTTTGTCTGTCAGCTATTTCACATCACATCCGCGCGTCAGCGCGCTGTGTGAGCGCGCGATGTCAGCTGTCGAACCCATCGAATCCGTCGCCGTGGAAGGCCTCGTTCATCGAGGCGTCTGCGTATCCCCGGCAGTAATCCCAGGTGACATACGCTTCCGGCATCGGGTCGTAGGCGGGCTCATGCGGGCGCACCGTGCCGTCGACCAGCAGTTGAAGCAGGTTGGCGCGCAGCATATCCCAGTCGTGGTAGTGGTCCTGTCTGCAGTCTTCGCAGCTGACCACGAGTCCTCGGATGCCACGGTGCGCTAGTAGTGCCTCGTAAACCGCAAGGTCGGCGAGGTCCTCCTCGACCGCAAGGCGCTCGTGGGGATCCAGCGGTTCACCGGGCTCGATGGCATCGAGCGCGGCGGACGGGTCGGAGGGGTCTCCGGCGAACGGATCCGGCGGCAAGCCAGGTGGTAGATGGTCACGCACACCCCCACGGTACGCAGAACAGGGTGCTCTTCGCCAGCTATGCGGCGCGCCAGTTTCGGCGGTGGGCACGGTTTCGCGACCGACCGCGGCGGGCGAACCAGGGACATGGCGGGTATCGCGCACAGCGGACTCGAGTGTTGTCGAGGCGCTGTCGGGCGCGAGTTTGCGGGACAGATACCATGGGTGACAGGCCCGGCCAGTATCCGACTGCGCTGGCGGAGCCGCAACCGTCCATCCCAACAGCTTCCACGACGCCGGTCCTCCCGGCGTTCGTTGCTTTCGACGTCCAGGAGGGGTCGATCCGAATGAGTAATCCCGTATCGGGCGAACGAATCGCGGTCCGCCCTCCTACGGGTGGTGACGATCCGAACAAGATCGCCATGCTCGGCCTCACGTTCGACGATGTGCTGCTGCTACCGGCCGCTTCGGATCTCATCCCGAGCTCGGTGGAAACCTCCAGCCAGCTGACCCGCGAGATCCGATTGCGCACCCCGCTCTGCAGTTCCGCGATGGACACCGTGACCGAGGCGCGCATGGCCATCTCCATGGCGCGCGCGGGCGGTATGGGTGTATTGCACCGCAATCTCGCCGCCGCCGATCAGGCTGCGCAGGTCGAGACCGTCAAGCGGTCCGAGGCGGGCATGGTCACCGATCCGGTGACCTGTCGCCCCACCGACACCCTCGCCGAGGTCGACGCGATGTGCGCCCGCTTCCGCATTTCCGGCCTGCCGGTGGTGGATGAGACCGGCGCGCTTGTGGGCATTATCACCAACCGCGATATGCGCTTCGAGGTGGATCAGAACCGGCGGGTCGCCGATGTGATGACCAAGGCGCCGTTGATCACCGCGCAGGAGGGCGTCACCGCCGAGGCCGCGCTCGGTCTGCTGCGCCGCCACAAGATCGAAAAGCTGCCGATCGTCGACGGTGACGGCCGCCTGCGCGGACTCATCACCGTCAAGGACTTCGTCAAGACCGATCAGTACCCGAACGCCACCAAGGACCGCGACGGCCGCCTGCTCGTCGGCGCCGCGATCGGTGTCGGCGAGGACTCCTGGTCGCGCGCGATGACCTTGGCCGACGCCGGGGTGGATGTGCTCGTCGTCGATACCGCACACGGGCATCAGGCCGGGGTGCTGCAGATGGTTACCAAGGTCAAGGCCGAAGTCGGCGATCGCATCCAGATCGTCGGCGGCAATGTGGCCACCAGAGCCGGTGCGGCCGCGCTGGTCGAGGCGGGCGCGGATGCGGTGAAGGTCGGTGTCGGTCCCGGCTCCATCTGCACCACCCGCGTGGTCGCCGGTGTCGGCGCGCCCCAGATCACCGCGATCCTCGAGGCTGTCGCCGCGTGCAAGCCGCACGGCGTTCCGGTGATCGCCGACGGTGGCATCCAGTTCTCCGGTGATATCGCCAAGGCCATCGCCGCAGGCGCGTCCACCGTGATGCTCGGTTCGCTGCTGGCCGGTACCGCCGAGTCGCCGGGTGAGCTGATCCTGGTGGGCGGCAAGCAGTTCAAGAGCTACCGCGGCATGGGTTCGCTCGGTGCCATGCAGGGCCGCGGCCAGGCCAAGTCCTACTCCAAGGATCGTTACTTCCAGGACGATGTGCTCGCCGAGGACAAGCTGGTGCCCGAGGGCATCGAGGGTCGGGTGCCGTTCCGCGGGCCGGTCAACCAGGTGATCCATCAGCTCGTCGGCGGGCTGCGGGCGGCCATGGGCTACACCGGGTCGCAGTCCATCGCGCATCTGCAGGAGGCACAGTTCGTGCAGATCACCGCGGCGGGACTCAAGGAGAGCCATCCGCACGACATCACGATGACCGTCGAGGCCCCCAACTACACTGGTCGCGGCTAGTCCGGTTGAGGTTGGTGCACGGGACCGTCCGGTCCGTGCATGATTGAGCTTGTTCGCAGGTCGTCGCGGTGAACAGCCGCGACGGTTGCGCGAAGCGAGTGGCCAGGGATAACGAGTCCCGATGGCCAGTCCCCGCTCTGTCGACCACGACGGAGCGAGTCTTACGAGCGAGGAGTTCGCGGCCCGTCTCGCATCCGCGCGAAGGCGCGGCCATCGACTCAGCCGAGTCGTCGAAGCGCATGCGGCGAAGTCGCGAGTCTCGACGGCTCGGACGCGAGACGGGCCGCGAACACGCCGTGCCGAAGGCGCGGCAATGAGACAAGGAGAACAAGCGTGCGCGACATGGTCGAGATCGGTATGGGTCGGACCGCCCGGCGTACCTATGAACTGGACGATGTCGATATCGTCCCGTCGCGGCGGACTCGTTCGTCGAAGCAGGTATCGCTGGCATGGCAGTTGGACGCCTACCGATTCGAGATCCCGTTCCTGGCGCACCCCACCGATGCGCTGGTCTCGCCGGAGTTCGCCATCGAACTCGGCCGGCTCGGCGGCCTCGGCGTCATCAATGGTGAGGGGCTGTGGGCTCGGCACGCCGACGTCGCCGCGAAGATCGACCAGTTGCTCGAACTCGTCACGAAGAGCGGCTATGAGCGCGCCGTCGGGCTGCTACAGGAACTGCATGCCGCGCCGATGCAGCCGGATCTGCTGGCGGCCGCGGTCGCGCAGGTGCGGGCCGCTGGTGTGACGGTGGCGGTGCGGGTGAGCCCGCAGAACGCGCGCGCGCTGACCCCGGCGCTGGTGCAGGCCGGTATCGACCTGCTCGTGGTGCACGGCACCATCATCTCTGCCGAACATGTCGGTGACGGTGAGCCGTTGAACCTCAAGACCTTCATTGCCGAACTGGATGTGCCGGTGGTGGCCGGTGGCGTGAGCGATCACAAGACCGCGCTGCATCTGATGCGCACCGGCGCCGCGGGCGTCATCGTCGGCTACGGCTCCTATCCGGGCGCGACGACCACCGGCGAGGTGCTCGGCATCGGGGTGCCGATGGCCACCGCCATCGCCGATGCCGCCGCCGCGCGTCGCGACTACCTGGACGAGACCGGCGGGCGCTATGTCCATGTGATCGCCGACGGTGATATCGCCACCTCGGGTCAGTTGGCCAAGGCCATCGCCTGCGGCGCCGATGCCGCCATGCTCGGGGTACCACTGGGGCTGGCCGCCGAGGCACCGGGTCGCGGCTGGTACTGGCCGTCCTCGGCCGCGCATCCATCGGTGCCGCGCGGTTCGCTGCTGCATGTGGAGGATCCGTGGGATCTGGGCGGCGAACTGTCCGGTGATATCGCCGAGACGGTGCGCCCGAACTTGGAGCGGGTGCTGTACGGCCCCTCCGACGACCCGTTCGGCTCGCTGAATCTCGTTGGCGGCCTGCGCCGCTCGATGGCCAAGGCAGGCTACTCCGACCTCAAGGAATTCCAGCGGGTCGGCCTCAGCGTTCGCGCGTGATTCAGCCGCGCTCGGCGCACCTGCGTCGGGACGGACTGCCCACGGCGGAACTGCTGGATGGCGTGATGCACCCGTTCGGAGTGGGCCATGGTGACCGCAGGGAGAACCCTGCTGTACCGATGGTTCGCTCGCTTCGCTCCCTCACTAAACTGTTCGAGTGGCAAAAACTCAGAGACCGGTCCTCGTCGTCGACTTCGGCGCACAATACGCCCAGCTGATCGCCCGGCGGGTCCGTGAATCGAGTGTGTATTCGGAGGTGGTCCCGCACACCGCCACGGTGGACGAGATCGCCGAGAAGCAGCCACTCGCGGTGATTCTGTCCGGCGGACCGTCCAGTGTGTACGCCGAGGGCGCGCCGCGGCTGGACCCGCGGCTGTTCGATCTCGGTATTCCGGTCTTCGGCATCTGCTACGGCTTCCAGGCTATGGCGCAGGCGCTCGGCGGCACCGTCGCGCATACCGGCACCCGTGAATACGGCCGCACCGAACTCAGTACCGACGGCGGTCTGCTGCACGGCGGTCTGCCCACCAAACAGCCGGTGTGGATGAGCCACGGCGATGCGGTCACCGACGCGCCCGAGGGCTTCGAGGTCACCGGAACCAGCGCGGGCGCACCGGTCGCCGCATTCGAGGATCGGGCCCGCAAGCTGGCCGGTGTGCAGTACCACCCGGAGGTGCTGCATTCGCCGCACGGGCAGCAGGTGCTCAGCCGCTTCCTGCACGATCTCGCCGGGATCCCCGCCACCTGGACCCCGGCCAATATCGCCGAATCGCTGATCACGTCGGTGCGTGAGCAGATCGGCGAGGGCCATGCGATCTGCGCGCTGTCGGGTGGTGTGGACAGCGCGGTCGCCGCCGCGTTGGTGCAGCGCGCCATCGGTGACCGGCTGACTTGCGTGTTCGTCGACCACGGCCTGTTGCGGGCGGGGGAGCGCGAGCAGGTGCAGCGGGACTTCGTCGCCGCGACCGGCGCCAAGCTGGTGACTGTCGACGCGGTGGACAAATTCCTCGGCGAGCTGAAGGGCGTCACCGATCCGGAGCAGAAGCGCAAGATCATCGGCCGGGAGTTCATCCGGTCGTTCGAGGATGCGGTCTCCGAGGTCGTCGTCGAGCAGAGCGGTGGCGGCGCCTCCGAGGTCGAGTTCCTGGTGCAGGGCACGCTCTACCCGGATGTCGTCGAATCCGGTGGCGGCAGCGGCACCGCGAATATCAAGAGCCACCACAATGTCGGCGGTCTGCCCGAGGATCTGGAGTTCGAACTCGTCGAACCACTGCGGCTGCTGTTCAAGGACGAGGTGCGCGCGGTCGGCCGCGAACTCGGGCTGCCCGAGGAAATCGTTGCCCGCCAGCCGTTCCCGGGGCCCGGCCTGGCCATCCGCATTGTCGGTGAGGTCACCGCGGACCGCCTGGACACGCTGCGGCAGGCCGATGCCGTCGCCCGCGAGGAGTTGACCGCCGCGGGACTGGACCGCCAGATCTGGCAGTGCCCGGTGGTGCTGCTCGCGGATGTGCGCAGTGTCGGCGTGCAGGGCGACGGCCGCACCTACGGTCACCCGATCGTGCTGCGCCCGGTCTCCAGCGAGGACGCCATGACCGCGGACTGGACCCGGCTGCCCTACGACGTGCTCGAGCGCATTTCCACCCGCATCACCAATGAGGTGGCCGAGGTCAACCGGGTTGTCCTCGATGTGACGAGCAAGCCGCCGGGCACCATCGAATGGGAGTGACTCCGCAATCGGGCCTGGTTTGCCGGATTTCGGGAGTACCGTCGGCCGGATAGTCCAGTTACCAGGGGGTCCGGATGGCAGCGAAGAAGCCGCTCTGCACCGTCAACGCGGTCGTCGAGGCACCGTGTGGGTTGGTGGCCGCGCTGCTCACCACGGTGAGCGCCGGCCCGGTCGGTCCGCACAACGGCTTCTTCCTCGCCCACGGACCCGATCCCGACCTGCGGCTGCGCGGTGGCCCGAATGAGTTCTGGGCCGCGATCGCCGGGAATCCCAATGGGATTCGGGTCGAGGTGGATCGGGCACAGGCAATGCTCGCGGTCGAGGGAAAGTGGTGGTTTCGCGCCGAATGTCGAGTGCTGCCGCATCCGAAGGGGGCTCGGATGACCCAGCAGGTGTTCAATATCGCGACCAGTGCGCGGTGGATGGTGCCGATGGTCGCGCGGGGTGTCGAGGGCAAGCAGCGAGGGAGTATGCAGCGGCTACTCGACCGGATCAGTGGACATTTGGGTTGCCCGGCCTATTTGGAGTAGTGGGTTCGGGGAGTACCTTTCGGGGGCGGTTGCGGCAGTCGGCGTGCCCGGTGTGCGGCCGAGGATGGGTTGCCCGAGTAGCAAGCCGCCGCCGAGGTAGCTCCGGCTCGGTGTCAGCGGCATGAAACGGCCGATCGGGATTCCCCTATGACCGTTCGGTTCGTCGTGGCTGTCGAACTGTTCCATGGGCATTGGCGTTCTGTCCTCCGGAAAGAAAAATGGCCCGTCTGCGGGACGGGCCATTCGGGTGATCAGCCGGGTCTGCGCGGGGATATGACCAGCAGGACGCCGACCACGATGGCGGCGATCACGACGCCCCAGCCGATCGAGGCCACACCGGTTGCGGTCATGGTGGCCGGGCCGATGAAGGCCCAGATGCTCACGCCGAGGGCGAGCAATCCGACGATCAGCAGGGAGACGGACGGTCTCCGCTTGGTGACGTTGTCTTCGGTGGGGTCAGCCACGGCGCACCTCCGCATTGCCGGTCCGGACATGGACTTTCAGATCGAGCATCGGCGCGCCGTCGGCATGCGGGCCGGTAATACCGGTGGGGCAGTTGACCTCTCCCATATTGACCGAGCAATCGGTGTGCACCGCCATCCCCTCGGGCAATAGGATCTTGGCCTCGCCGACCCGGACCGCGACCTCGACGGTTCGGTTTTCGGTCAGCTTCAGCGACCGCAGATCCAATGTGCCTGTCCCCATGGTCAATTCGTACTTCGGGGCCAGGTCGGTCATCGAGGTCGGCGCCCAGATGCGATCGCCGACGGTGGCGCTGTCGAATTCGATCGGGCCGATCATCGAGGCCAGCACCACGAATCCGGCGAGCGGTGCGGTCAGCACCAGCAGGCCGTAGCCGCGACGGAGAAACGCGCCGATCACCAGACCCATGCCGATCACCGCCAGCGCCACCGCGCCGATGCGGCCGGGTGTCATCCACTCGTTGCCGGAGGCGGCCAGCGCACCCGCACCGGCGGCGGCCAGAATGGCCAGACCGAGCACCACCGGGGTGAGCCGGGAGCGGGGACGCTTCAGCGGAGGTGCGACGATGGTGCGGGTCGGGGTGGGTTCGGGGAGATCCCAGGCGAGCGGGGCGACGCCGAGCGGATCCCAGGAGGGTGGGGTCGGGCCGGTGAGATGTGCGGGTGCCGCCGCCGTCGTGCGGGAGGGAGGAGTGCCTGTGGCGGGGGCGGATTCAGTTCGTGAGCTGCCGCCGGTTGTCGGATCGGTGTCGCTTGCGCCGGATGGCGATATGGTGCCGCCAGCTGTCGCGGCGGACGTTGGGGCCCCGCCGGAGGGGCCGCCGGTCGCGTGCGGCGATTCGGCAGCGGTGGTTCGCGGCGTTGCCTCATTGTCCGGCGCTGTGGTCTCGACGGGAAGTGCCCTGGTACCCGCGGTGCCTTTGTCGAGCACGACGGTGTCGGTGTCTTCCTTACGAGCCAGGACCGTGTCGGCATCGGCTGGCGTCGCGTCCGCGTCGATTGACGTGCCGCCTGTTTCGATCAGTTCGGCTTTGCTGCCGGTCTTTTCGGCGTCTTGCAAAGGGACCGTGTCCAGATCTGCCTGTTGCGCCGAGGCATTCGCAACCGGTGTCTCCGGTGCGGGAGCGTCCGGAACATATGCGTCCGGCAACTTCGTGTACGGCGTGTACATGCTGGTCTCCGATGCGTAGAAATCGCCCGGCATCGTGCGCGGCGGGAATACCGCTCCGGGATAGCCGGTCACGGTGAGACCGCCGGTGGAGGCGCCGGGCGAACTCGTGCCCAGCGGTGGCTGCGGGTTTCGCATATACAGCATCCACCAACCGGCCAGCATCAGCGCCATGCTGATCAGGCCCGAGCCGCCCAGTCCGACGCCGATCGGTCCGGTGGTGCTGACCGCGATGGCGAGTGCCACGATCAAAACGATGGTCTTGGTGTGCGACTGCGAGCTGTGCCCCTTGCCGAACAGCGACTCCGCCGCCGAGGACTGATCGCCCGCCTCGCTGAACAGCAGCCAGGCGAGCAGGTACAGCACAATGCCCGCCCCACCGAAGATCGTCGACACCACGAGCGCGACCCGCACGAGCACCGGATCGATCCCGTAGCGCTGTCCGAATCCGGCCGCGACGCCCGCGATCGGACCTTGCCGCGGCAACCGGACGGGCCGCGTCTGCCACATCTGGTGTATTTGATCGCCGAAGCTCGTTTTTGTCATGTTTCCCATGGTGGGGTTGACCAGCACTGCGGCGCATCGGGGGGAACCCTGAAACTATGGCTGATCCTTTTGGACCAATCGGTCTCTTGATCAGTCGTCGCACGAGGACGGTAGGAGAGTTGGGACAGGTAGCGGTGCCAGAGTTCGGGAGTCATGCGGGTGGCGGTGGCATGACAGATGCGGTCGCTCGGGCAGCCGTTACGGCTGACGGTCCGGTTGTGGGCGGACGGTGAGGATCTGCTGGGCATACCCGATGGGTCCGCGGGTGTCGTGCAGAACTGTGGAGGTGAGGCCCTGGCCGGTTCGGCCGAAGATGACACTCGTGTCGAGACCGGTCCATCGGCCCTCGGGTTGGCGATAGAGGTGGATGGTCAGGTCCAGGTTGGGGAACATCCATTTGGTTGGCTCCTGCCGGGCCGCGATGCCGTTCGCGGTGTCGACCAGGGCGACGTACGACGCGAGGTCGCTGGCTTGTTCACCGGCAACCAGGTCCAGGTGGGTGGTGATCCACGCGGTGGTGCGTCCGGGCTGTGGGATGCCGACCGCACGGGTGTCGAGGGAAGTGATGTAGCCGCCGGACCACATCGAGGTGAGTGGCCATGACGGCAGCGATTCGGGCTCGGGGAACCGGTCGGGTTCGCCGCCCGCCACGTTATCGGTGTCGTGCGTGTCGAGGAACCATGCGCGCGCGGAAACGGCATCGCGGCCCGCGATGGTGACCGTGGCTTGGACGAGCTCGATGGTACGGCCGGGCCGGACGGTCTCCACGTGGATATCGAACTCCTCGAACGCGATTCGGCCGAGGATGTCGAAGCTGATGCGGCTCAGCACCAGGGCAGGGCGTTCTTCGTGTGCCCGTACCCGTTCGATCTCGTGGACGATCAGCCCGCCGAGCGGGCTGAAATGCTGCTCGTCGGTGGCCCATGCTCCACTCGCGTGGCCGGTCGGGACGAAGCGGTGCGCGCCGACGCGTTCGAAGTAGCTGGACTCAGGTCGGGTCGTATCCATCACGAATATCAACCTATGGGTCGAATTTCAGTCTATCCAGTCGGAAGTTAATCTTTGTGGTTGATTTCACGGGGTTTTGCAAGCTGGTCGGGCTATCGACCGCGGAGTCCATCCACGCGGTTCACGGTGGATTTTTCGACGGAATGCCCCGGATATGATCGGGCGATGACTTCGACTGTGGACGAGGCAGCCGCGCCCGCCGGGCGCGCGGCCCGCCGTCGCGATCGTCGCAAGGCGGAGATGATCGCGGCCGCGCTGCAGATCCTGTCCAGCAGCGGATATCAGGGTATGCGCTTCGAAGACGTGGCCGAGCGCACCGATATCGCGAAAGCCACGCTGTACCACTACTTTCCGAGTAAGGACGCGCTGGTCGCCGCGGCATTGGAGAAGCTCACCACCGACGTGCTGACCCGTCTCGGCGCAGCCCTCGACACCGCGGCCGACCAGTCCGCGACCGATCAACTGCGTGCGCTCGTCACCGAGCAGCTACACGTGCTGACGGTGCGGTACCCCGAAGTAGGCAAGCTCTTCTCGTTCCCCGCGCCTTGGCCGGACGAGCACAGCGAGGCCATCAAGACAATGCGCCGCCGCCACGACCAGATCTTCCGCGATGTCATCGACCGCGGCATCGCCGGCGACGAGTTCGATTGTCCGGACCCGTCGGTTGCCTTGCACTGCCTGCACGGCATCCTCAACCACGCCTCCATTTGGCTGCGTCCGGACGCCGATCCGGACAATCGAACTCGCGACGCCGTCGTCGACGCGGCACTGCGGCTGTTCCTTCGAGCCTGATCGCTGACGTTTCCGCCCCAGCGAAACGTATGGCGCGGCGGCTGTGAGCTGCCTAAGCCATTGGTCGGTATTCGATCTGAAAAGCACTGGTAGACATGCCTTGCGGCGGTTATCCGGTCCGGCGGCGGATCCGTCGGTTGTCCGCTCCGGACGCCGCAAGACGAGCTCGATATAAGAACGGCAGTTCGGCGTGGCTTTCTTGTCCGGACCAGACAGGAATCGGCGTGGTGTGCGCAAGATCACCATGTCTGAGAACGCCGTAGCGTTCTACTGATATCGGTCCTACTGGGAGGAAAAAGTGTCACGCACCAGGTTCGTCGTCAGCGCTTGCGTCGCTGCGGCATTGGCGGGTACCGCCTTCACCAGCACTCCAGCATCTGCGGATGTGCTCCCCAGCCTCACAGGCCCAGCGGTTCCCGCGATCGCCGACCTCAACGGCGACGGCTACACCGATGTCGTATTCAGCGATTTTGTGCTCGGATTCGGAGTGTCGGTATTCCTGGGAAGGCCCGGCGGAGGTTTCCAGCCCGCCGTCCGCTATGCCACCGGCGGTCAGGCGGACTATGTCGCCATCGCGGACTTCGACCACGACGGCAAACTCGATATGGCCGTCACCAACTTCACCACGAGCGATGTCTCCATACTGATGGGCAACGGCGACGGCACCTTCGCCGAGGCTGTCAACTACGCGACGGACCTGGCCCCGGGGGCGGTGGTCGTCGGCGACTTCGACCACGACGGCAACCCTGACTTGGCCACCTCCAACCAGGCCCCGTCATGGTCGGTGCTTCGGGGCAAGGGCGATGGCACTTTCTTTCCGGCTTACACCGTCTCCAGCAACCTGGGCGTCGGCTCCGGCTCCGCCGACGTCGCAGATTTCGATGGGGATGGCAACCTCGACCTGCTACGCGGCAACTACGTCAACAGCACCATCCAGATCTACCGCGGCCGCGGTGACGGCACCTTCGACGCCCCGACTACATTCGGCGACGGTGCCCTGACCGCCTGGTACGGCATGGCGCGCGACATCAACGCCGATGGCAAGGCCGACATCCTGTTCTCCAACCTTGTCGCAGGCACCGTATCCACGCTGCTCAACAATGGTGACGGCACCTTCGGCGCGCTCGCGACATATCAGACCGGCGGTCTGCTCCCGCAGTGCTTCGACCTCGCCGACCTCAACGGCGACGGCTTGCTCGACATGGTGGTTGCCAATGGCGGCACCTCCAGCATCAGCGTGCTGCTCGGTACCGGCAACGGCACCTTCGGCCCGCCGCACACCTACCCCTCCGGCGGGCTCGTCCCCCTGTCCACCCCGATTCTCGCCGACTTCAACGGCGACGGAAAGATCGACACGGTCATCGGCAACACCGGCACGGGGAACATCACCCTGCGCTACGGCAACGGCGACGGCACCTTCGGGCCCGCTATCGACTACGCCGCCTGATCGACCGCTACGGGCTCCGGCGGGCCGGGGCCCGTAGAAGATCAGGGTGATTCCTTATGGTCGGGTGTCGGTGAGCCGTGCCAGGATCGAAGGCATGTACCCGTCCGTGCCCGCGTTCGATGCTGCTCGGGGGGCCGATCCACGAGGTTTCGGTGCCGCGCCTGGGTTTGCACCCGGCCCCGGCCGCTTCGGCGCCGCGCCGGTCCTCCCGCCCACCCCGCCGTATCCGAGGATGGTGCGGCGTTCGGGTGGCCGGATCGTCGGCGGTGTGGCCGGCGGTGTCGCCGACCATCTCGGGCTCGATGTGTTCAAGGTGCGGATGGCATTCGTCTTGCTGTCCGCACTCGCGGGGGCCGGAATCGTCGCCTACGGGATGCTGTGGATCTTCACTCCTGGCGGCAACGATGCGGTGAAGCCCACCGGCAAGGAGCGCCGTCAGGCGATCGGGCTCGCCTTGCTCGGGCTCGGGCTCGCGGTCGGAGTGTCGTGGCTGTTCAGCGGTACCGCGGCGAAGGTGATCGTGCCGGTCGTCGTGGTGGCGGTGGGTGCGGCGCTGGTGTGGCGCGAATACGACACCGATGGCCCGCGGTCGCTGCTCGGACTGCCCGCGCGACCGTCGGTGGTGACCTGGTCGCGCATCGTCGCCGGGATCACGATGATCGTGCTCGGCCTCGGCGTGGTGGTGCTGGCCAGGATCGATCTGAGCTCGCTCGGCTCCGCGCTGCTCGCGGTGGCGGTGACGCTGATCGGTGCCGGTCTGTTGACGGTGCCGCTGTGGCTGCGCATGATGAGTGCGCTGAATGCCGAGCGTGCGGCCCGCATTCGCAATGAGGAACGCGAAGAAATCGCGTCCCACCTGCATGATTCGGTGCTGCAGACCTTGGCGCTCATTCAACGTCAGGCCGATGATCCGCAAGAGGTGGCTCGGCTGGCGCGCAGTCAGGAGCGGGAACTGCGGCGCTGGCTCTTCGAGGATTCCGGGCCCGCGCAGTCGAGTCTGGCCGCGGCGCTGCGCACGATCGCGGGCGAGGTCGAGGATCAGCACGGGGTGAAGGTGACACCGGTCACCGTCGGCGATGTGACGATGGACGGTGCCGACAGCGGATCCGGCCTGCCGAAGGAGCATTTCACCGCATTGCTCGGCGCGAGCCGGGAGGCGCTGGTGAATGCCGCCAAACACGCGGGCGTCCCGGAGATCGATCTGTTCGCCGAGGCGGAACCGCATCAGGTGAGCATCTTCGTGCGCGATCGCGGGGCCGGATTCGATATCACGGCGGTGCCGCAGGATCGGCAGGGTGTCGCGAAATCCATTCGCGCCAGAATCGAGCGGCGCGGCGGTCAGGTGGAGATTCTGTCCGGACTCGGTCGGGGCACCGAGGTGCGGATCATTATGCCGCGCACCGATTCCGGTGCCGATCGGGACCGGGCCGAGGCGGAACAGCTGGTCGGCGACGATCAGGTCGACGGAGTACGACAGACAGTCGGCAACGCCAACTGATCGCTACCGATGGTGCGACGCGGGGATGACGGACCGATGCGGTGGCAGTTGTGGTACCGATGAAGTGCGGACGGCCTGTGGGCGGTCCGTGCGTCAGGGTGGGTCGATCCACCGAGGGTGAGGAGAAGTAGGTGGCCGTGCGGGTCTTTCTCGTCGATGATCATGCCGTATTCCGCTCGGGTGTGCGGGCCGAATTGAGCCGGGAGACCGATATGGAGGTCGTCGGAGAGGCCGGAGGGGTGGCCGAGGCGGTCGCCGGAATCAATGCCGCGCGTCCGGATGTCGTACTGCTCGATGTACATATGCCCGACGGTGGCGGGGTCGCGGTGCTGTCCGGGATCGATGATGGTCCGGTGTGCCTGGCGTTGAGCGTCTCCGACGCCGCCGAGGATGTGATCGCGGTGATCCGTGCGGGTGCGCGCGGCTATGTGACCAAGACGATCTCGGGATCGGAACTGGCCGATGGCATTCGGCGGGTCGCTGGTGGTGATGCGGTGTTCAGCCCGCGGCTGGCCGGTTTCGTCCTCGACTCGTTCACCGGCAAATCACCGGTGCCGGAGCCGCCCCTGGATCCCGAACTGGATTCGCTCACCCCGCGCGAACTGGAGGTACTGCGGCTCCTCGCCCGCGGCTACACCTATCGTGAAATCGCGGAGAAGCTCTACATCTCGGTGAAAACCGTGGAAACACACGCCTCCAACGTGCTCCGCAAAACCCAGCAATCCAACCGCAATGCCCTGACCCGCTGGGCCCACCGCCGCCGCATCGACTGACCCGTTACCGTTTGGCTGCTGCTTCGGCTGAGCTGCGAGCAGTTTCGGCTGCCGCACGGTTGCTCGTCGTGGCGCGGTCGGCGCGTGGTGTGGAGTCGTGCGGCAGTTAAGAGGCTGCGGTGCAGCAGGTTTCGCCGCAGGAGTTACATCATGGCGATGATGACGGCGATGATGATGATCAGACCGATCAGCAGGCCGATGGCGATTGCGAGCGGGGCATTGCTCGGTTCCTTCGGCTTCGGGCGCTGGGGTGCGGCGGCCGCTGGACTTGACGGGGTGCTGCGGTGCGGGCGCGGCAGCGGAGTCGAATGCGGACTGCGCAGGCCCGATGCCGAATTGCGGGCGGCCCAGGCCGGAATGGTGCCGTCTTCGGTGCGTACCGGAGCGCCGAGGATGTACGGACCGGTGCCGGGTCCGAATGCGGCGGTGAGGATTTCGTCCCGCGCCTCGGCCATGGTCGGCCTGCGCTGTGGGGCCGGTTCCATCATGTGCAGCAGGGCGTTGGTGAGCATGCCGCTGCGGCTCGGCGGGATGATCTGGGCCATGGCCGCGCGATAGACCACGGCATCGGTGTCGTCGTCCATGCCGAACGGTGGTTGTCCCTCGATCGCGGTGTAGAGCGTGGCGCCGAGGGAGAACACATCGCTGGCCGTGGTGGGCTGCGCGCCGCGCGCCACCTCCGGGGGCAGATAGGCGGGGGTGCCGGTGATCACACCGTCCGGTTCGTCGGAGCTGTCGGTCGCGCCGCGCGAGATGCCGAAGTCGCTGAGCTTGGCCATGCCGACGACGGGTCCGCGGTCGGCGACGAGGATATTGCCCGGTTTGATATCGCGGTGCACGATGCCCGCGGCGTGCGCGGCCGCCAACGCATCGGCGACCTGCGCACCGATCTGCGCTACCTCGATCGGCGGCAGCGCGTTCACCAGCGCCAATGCCCTTGCGACACTGCGTGATGGCAGATGCTCCATCACCAGCCACGGCTCACCGGCCTCCAGCACCACGTCGTAGACGGCGATGGCGTGCTCATGCGAGAGCTTGGCCGCGACCCGGCCCTCGTGCATGATCTGGTTGCGGATCGCATTGGCCTGCGCCTCCGGGAGTCCGGCGGTGGAGAGCACCTGTTTGATCGCGACATCCCGGTTGAGCAGGCGATCGTGTGCGAGCCATACCGCGCCCATACCGCCGCCACCCAGCTTCGACTGCAGACGGTAGCGGCCGGCAACCAGGTAATCGGGGCCGACAATGGGACGAGCGCGTTCGGTCACGGGTGCAGGGTAGCCGAAAATGAGGCCAGCTGGCCTGATTCGGGGCCGACACCCTAGTGCGCCAATAGCCGATCCGGGTGCGTGCCGTCCACCATTCCGATTGTCCTTGCGGGACCGGTACCGCGGTGGGGTGAGCTTCGCGCCCCACGTTTGTCGGCGACCAACTGAAAGAAGTTGCGGTGAGCGGTATTCAGATCCGCCAACGCCTGCTGCAGCATCACCGACGACACCTCGGTCGGCCACGCCCGTTGCGGGTCATCTTCGACTCGGTCAGCCTTTCGAGAGCTGAGGTACGGGAGCCCGGCGTTGTGGATGTGCTGCCGCGCACATAGAGCGTCGTTGGACACCTCCCGGGCATACCCGAACGCCCGCGCCAGGCTGACCACCTGGCCGGGTGTCCAGAGCCGGAAGTTGTACGGCAACTACACACAGCCGCGATAGCCATATCGAAGCTGATCAACTCCCCTAACGGCAAAGTTGCGAAGTGATCGCGGTCGGTGCGCGTACTTGACGGAAGTCGAGGGCGGGTTTCTACTGAGCGGGTATCGAACGTATATTCGATATCTATCGATAGCTGGATCGGTGCTGAACCTTTGATCGTGAGGGTTCGGGCCGCGCGCTTCGCCTCGGGTCCATCGTTGGAAGTAGGTGGTTGTGATGGGTTCGGATGAGGAATCAGGGGCGGGGAGACGGCGGGACACGATGCCGCCGAGGGATAAACCGACACTGGATGAGCTGCGGCGACGGATGGCCGCGATACCCGGGCGCGGGGAAGTGGCGGCCGAGCGGATTCCGCGCGCCGCCGAATTGCGCAGGGAAGCGCTTGCGGTGCCGCCTGCCCTTGCGGAGCTACTGCCCGATGGCGGCCTGGTCAAGGGTTCGGTGGTGGCCTATTCGGGGGCGAGTTCGCTGCTGGCCGGGCTGCTCGCCGCGGTGACCGAGGGCGGTGGGCATGCCGCGGTGGTCGGGATGCCGCGGCTCGGGCTGCTCGCCGCGGTCGAAATGGGTGCGCAGTTGCAGCGCCTCGCCGTCGTCGCCGATCCCGGGCCGGATCCGGTGGAGGTGGCCGCGGTATTGCTCGACGGCCTCGATCTGGTGGTGCTCGGCCTCGCCGGCGCCGCCGTCGCCCCGTCCCGCACCCGTGTCATCGCCGCCCGTGCGCGCAGTAAAGGAGCCACCCTGGTGGTCACCGACGGCCGCTGGCCCAATCCGTCCCTACGCGTGGATACCCGCATCGCCGGGTACGGCGGCCTCGGCGCGGGCCGCGGCCGCCTCCGCTCGCTCAGTCTGGAGGTCGCGGTCCGCGGCAAGGCGGGCCCGCCCTGTCACGGCCGAATCGAACTGCGCCCCAGTGCGAGTCGAGTGGAATGGGTGTCACTGGAAACGGTCGCCGCGGCCGATGAAGCAACCGTCGAGGCGCACGGTGCGGCGTCCTGAGTCGGTCCTCGGCGACCGCCGGATCGTGAGTTCCGCCACGCGAAGCGGCCATTTCCGGCGAGGCGAGGTCTCGACGCGGCGGGCGAGCGCAGTATGCCCCGCAAGTGAGGTGACACCCGTGCATGCGATGCGCTGCCGTGATCCGAGTGCAGTGATGCTCACTGGCATAAGCAACAGCGGTCCGCGTGCGCCGCACTGGACTCGGCCCGGATATGGGCTGTGCGGCATCGCAATTCGTCTTGGCAGTGGGCGGTTGTCCGCACATCGATGGACAAGTGGACGAGCCGGGACAGGCGCAGAGGAGGGCACGACGGCGTCGCTGGGCCACGAGGGCGCGCAAACCGGTGCCGCCCACCGAATCGCGGTCGCCGGATGCCTGAGTCGGCATGGGAGTACGGCTCCTGTGCACGTTGTGCGGCGACGTGATCCGGTCGGCTGCGCGCCTGCAGGGGTGCGGCGGTGATTCGGCCGAGTCGGGTGGGTGGGATGCGGGTGCTGGCGCTGTGGTGTCCGGACTGGTCGGCGGTGACGGCGGCGGCGGTGGCGCGGGTGCCTGCTACGCGACCGGTGGCGGTGCTGTTCGCCAATAAGGTGGTGGAGTGTTCGGCCATCGCCAGGGCCGAGGGGGTGCGGCGTGGACTGGCCAAGCGCGAGGCACAGGCACGGTGCCCGAACGTGTATGTCGCGCAGATGGATCCGGACCGGGATGCGCGACTGTTCGAGCCGGTGGTCGCGGCCATCGATGCGACGGTGCCGGGCGTGGAGGTGCTACGCCCTGGGTTGTTGGTGCTCGGTGCGCGGGGTGCGGCGCGATTTTTCGGGTCCGAGGAGGCGGCGGCCGAACGGCTCGTCGACGCGGCCGCCGCGGTGGGGGTGGAGGCGCAGATCGGCATTGCCGACGAGTTGTCCACGGCGGTGATCGCCGCGCGCTGCACCGCGATCGTGCCGCCCGGCGCGGGTGCGCGGTTCCTGGCGCCACTGCCGGTGCGCGAACTCGCGCTCGAGCCGAGCCTGTCCGCACCGGAACGCGGCGATCTGGTTGATCTGTTGCACCGCTTGGGATTACGGCGGATCGGTGATTTCGCCGCGCTGACTCCGATCGAGGTCACCTCGCGCTTCGGCGCCGATGCCGTGCTGGCGCATCGTTGCGCCAGGGCCGTACCGGAGCGTTCGCCGTCCGCGCGTCGCCCGCCGAAGGATCTGACGGTGCAGTATCGCTGCGATCCGCCGATCGATCGGGTCGATGCCGCGGCCTTCGCGGGGCGCCTGCTCGCCACCCAGTTGCACGAGGCGCTGTCCAATGCCTCGATGGCCTGCACCCGCTTGTCGGTACTCGCGGAAACCGAGGCGGGCGAACAACTTTCGCGCATCTGGCGGTGCGCCGAACCGCTGACCCCGGAGGGCACCGCGGATCGGGTGCGCTGGCAGCTGGACGGCTGGCTCACCCGCCGCGATCGGCCTACCGCACCGATCACCCTGCTGCGCCTGGAACCCGTCGAAGTCGTCGCGGCGAGCGCACTTCAGCTCGGGCTGTGGGGCGGTGTCGGCGAGGAAGACGAACGGGCCCGCCGCGCCCTGATCCGGGTGCAGGGGCTGCTCGGCGGCGAGGCGGTTCGGATCGGCGTGCTCAGCGGCGGTCGGGGACCCGCCGAACGCATCACCATGGTCGCACTCGGTGACGAGCCGATTCCGGCCGCCGACCCGGCCCTGCCGTGGCCCGGCCGCCTGCCCCGGCCCGCACCCGCGGTGATCCTGGTGAACCGTCCGGTAGTGCGGCTGGAGGCCGCCGACACAACGCCCGTGCAGGTCACCGACCGTGGCCTTTTCACCGCCGACCCGGCCCTGCTGCGCTGGGGCAGCAAACAGTGGCGGCTCGCGGGCTGGGCCGGTCCCTGGCCGGTGGACGAACACTGGTGGACGCCGGAATCCGCCGCCCTCTGCGCCGGAATCGCCGCCCGCATCCAGGTGCAACTCGCCGGTGAACCGGCCGATGTCCGCGTCCTGCTGCTCATCTACAACGATCGGACCTGGCGCGCCGAGGGGCTCTACGACTGACTGGTTATGTGCCCGACCACACCAGCGCCAGCGTGAACGGATGTCCGCGCAGCTCGGCCCATTTCGGCTTGGCCTCGATCCAGGCATCATCCACCAGCGCCTCGACCATCTCGGTGAGCACCCAGCCCGCCGCCGACGCCGCCGACACCTGCTCGCTGATCAAATGCAGATGCGTGCTGATCGCGACCGGCTCACCTTCCGCAGGGGTGTAGTGCGTCGGCATACCGGTCACCATCATGAACTGGGGGTGATAGCTGACTGTGACACAAGTGCCGCCGGGCGCGGCCAGTCGCCAGGCTTCCGCGTAGAAGGGCGCGAGCTCGTCCAAGTGCTCGTCGATCAGTGAGGAGATCACCAAATCATATGCACCACTGGGTAATCCGGTGTCACGCACATCGGCATGAGCAAGTGTGGTGTGCGCCCCGCGCGTACGGGCCCGTGCCAGCATCCCCGCACTCACGTCGACACCATCGATATGCCGAATTCCCCGCTCCCGCAACCAAGCTCCGGTCCGTCCGGTCCCGCAGCCGAGATCCGCGGCGCGCCGCACCCCACCCCAGTCCGGGCACCGCAGCCGATTCAGCAGTGCGAGATCCATCTTGTCCATGACGGTCTGCTCATACGTCGGCGCCCACCCGTCGTACCCTGCGGCGACATCAACGGTGCGATAGTTGCGGCGATCGAAGTCCGCGAAGGAGGGCATAGCCGCAGTATTGTCGCGATACACCGGCAACCGCCAGACAATTTTCCGACACTCAATGAATGCCGAACATAGAGTGTCCAGGCTATTCGGCTCTGGGGACCACAGCGGAGCGAGTCTTACGAGCGACGTTCGCGGCCCGTCTCGCGTCCGAGTCGTCGAAGCGCATGCGACGAAGTCGCGAGTCTCGACGGCTCGCGAGTTTGGTGATGTCCCAGGAATACACCTGCCGGGGTGCG